>JAUWKW010000043.1 GCA_030614035.1 Chromatiales bacterium
AAACCCACTATAGGCCTGAT
The DNA here is from genome assembly GCA_030614035.1 of Chromatiales bacterium. Lineage (GTDB taxonomy): Bacteria > Pseudomonadota > Gammaproteobacteria > Steroidobacterales > JAPUGB01. The sequence goes on from JAUWKW010000043.1 coordinate 21, forward strand.
CAGCAGTCTGCCAATGTCCGGCGGTTTTGATCCGACGACACAACAGCCGCGAGAACCCTGGGCTATCGCCACGCAGATACAGCAACTGTTCGATCTTCGAACGCTGGTTTCCGCGACCCAAGTCATCGATTCGGATTTTGACCTGCTGATGGTGGTTCACCCAAAGAATCTCTCGCCTGCAACGCTGTATGCAATCGACCAATACATACTTGGCGGCGGACGAGCCATTTTGTTTGTTGATCCTTACGCCGAAGCGGATGTGCCCCCGCCGGACCCCGCAAATCCGGCCGCGGCGATGATGGCCAACCGCTCATCCAACCTTCAGGAAATGCTAGATGCCTGGGGCATCAGCGTTCCGGGCAACGAGGTTATAGGCGACGATCTTTATGCGCTGCAGGTCAGCGGGCCCGACCAGCGGCCGATCCGCCACCTTGGATATCTTGGTATCGACTCTACTGGCCTGGATCGGACAGAGGTCATAACGACGGACCTGGAAAACATCATTGTCGGGTACGTCGGGCACATTATTGCCGAGGAGAACGAAAATCTCGCGGTAACTCCGTTAATCGTGTCCAGTGACCGCGCGGGACCCATCGATGCAACAAGCATAGGTTTTATGTCTGACCCGGCCATGCTGCGCAATTCGTTCACCGCGTCTGGCGAGCAATACGTTATTGCGGCAAGGATTACCGGGACTGTCGAGACTGCATTCCCCGACGGTCCACCAGATATCCCGGAAGCAGCAGGGGCATCGTTCGGTTCAGATGAGCAGCTACTCGTTTCCGAAAGCCCGATCAACGTCATATTAGTCGCCGACACTGACATTCTGACGGATCGGTTCTGGGTACAGGTACAAACGTTTCTGGGGCAGAGAATTGCCACAGCATTTGCAAGCAATGGAAATTTTGTCATCAATGCTCTCGAAAACCTTACCGGCAGCAGTGACCTTATTGGAATGCGGAGTCGGGAAAGCTACAGCCGGCCCTTTACGCGGGTAATGGACCTGCGTCGCCAGGCCGAAAACGAATTTCGGTTGACCGAACAGCGTCTGCAGCAGGAACTGCGCGACACAGAGGCGAAGCTGGGCGAGTTGAAGGCGACCCGGAGTGAGGGCAGCACGTTGATACTGAGCCCGGAACAAGTGGCTGAACTCGATCGCTTTAAGCAAGAGCGGCTGCGCGTTCGCAAGGAACTTCGACAAGTCCAGCGCGGCCTTGATCAGGATATTGAGGATCTCGGTTCGCGCCTTAAGGCCATCAACATCGGTTTGGTTCCGCTGTTGATCGTGATCGGTAGTTTTTTGTCGTTTCTGATTCGCCGACGCAAGCCCTCCTGACCTGCCATGCACCGCAAGACGCTGATCGCTTTGCTGACGCTCGCAGCTCTGCTGATACTGGCAGTGTCACTGACAAACCTGTCAAAGCAGCTGGGCGGTGATGTCAATCAGCTGCTGGTGCCGGCGCTGGAGGCGCAGTTGAACGACGTGGCCAGCGTGCGCGTGGTTGGCGCAGGCGATCAGGCAATTGCGACCTTGTCACGGGCAGAGAGCGCCTGGGAGCTTGCTGAGAAATCGGGTTATCGCGCGGACATCGGGCGCATTCGCAGCAATTTGATCGCGTTGGCGCGCGCAAGAATTATTGAGCAGAAAACTGCCAACCCCGAGTACTTCGAACGCCTGGGTGTAGAAACGATCGCCGGCGAATCTGCCAGCGGTGTGCTGATTGAACTGGATGGCCTGGCCGAACCGGTCAGTATCATTATTGGGGATACGGGCATTGGTGGCGACTACGCCTACGTGCGCGAGGCCGGTGAAAATCAAAGCTGGCTGGTCAACGGTGCTTTTGATCTGCCGACCGAAACAATCGACTGGGTGGATCGGGAAATGCTCGACATCCCAACCGCGCGGATACGTGCAGTCACCATCACACATCAGGATGGTGAAGTGCTTCGAATTGAAAAAGCCACGGCGGCGGACCCGAATTTCGTGGTGCCGGAGATCCCCGACGGCCGCGAATTGAACTATCCAAGCGTCGCCAACGCGATTGCAGGTGTGCTGACCGGGCTCAGTCTCGAAGACGTGCAGGCCAGTCCTGATCTGGAATCTGCTGAGGCGGCACCGGCAACGATCATGTTTGAGACTTTCGACGGCCTGCTGATCGATGTGACCGCGTACTCACTTAACGACGAAACCTGGATTCAGGTAGCTGCGCGGCTTGGCGAACGGCCGACGCCCATTGCTTCCGCAGATACCGATGATGCACCGGATCAAACTGCACCCGAAGGGTCCGCGATCGGAGATGAAGTCGAGCGGTTGAATGCACGGCTCGGCGGCTGGGCCTACACTGTTGCCAGCTACAAAACCGAACAGCTGCTTAAACGCATCGATGATCTGTTGGCACCGGCGAACGATGAACTCCCGCTGCCTGAGAAAAGTGAATAGCAGCTAATCCTACCCGCCGGATTGATCTATCCGGAAAACCAACGGACGAACAAGCTACGCCGTCGGTTTAACGAACCGCAGCGTAAATCGGTCACTTTCACCGATGGCCAGATACCTGTCCTGATCCTGCTCCTTCAAACGCAATGTTGGTGGCAGGGTCCAGACGCCCGGTTCATAGTCCTTGGTATCGTTCGGGTTGGCATTGATTTCCGAGGTTGCATCCAGCACGAAGCCAGCGCGCTCAGCCAATTCAATCGCATAGTCCTGGTTGACGTAACCGGATGCGGCCTTGGGATCCTGTGCGACGTCTGGATTGCCTCGGTGCTCAACGACACCCAGCACCCCACCAGGCTTGAGCGCCCGGTAAATTGCTGAAAATATGCTGTCGGCCGAACCTCGCGGCATCCAGTTGTGGATATTGCGAAACGTAACCACCATATCAACTGACTCCGGCGGCGCAATTTCCATAGCGTCGGGAGGCATCAAGACCGTCATTTCGGCGTTCCCATACAACTCCGGGTGAGCCGCAAGCTTGTCCTGGTAAGCTTTTGCTCCTCGCTGGATAAACTCGATGTCGGATTCAGGGTCCCAATGCGCTGCGTAATACCTCCCCCTTTCATTGACGTACGGGGCGATCACTTCGGTGTACCAGCCACCTGCAGGCCAGATTTCGACCACATGCGTAGCTTCGGTCAGGCCGAAGAACTCCAGAGTTTCTTGTGGATGCCGGTAGCGATCGCGTGAACTGTTTGCCTCTGACCGGTGCTCTCCTGCGAGTATCACGTCGAAGTTGCTGCCGTCAGGCGCTTCAACACTACAGGCCGATCCGGCCAGGCCAATGGCCAGCACGGTAAGAAAAAGCGTGAATTTCGACATGGTTTTCCCCTTATGCTTATTGCTTCTTCGGGCAGGCGGCCAGCTTAGTCGATCATTTTGTCAATTTCCATCGCCGGACACGGCCCACGGGGCACCGACATCGTCAACGACCAGAATTCCCGATATGACAGGATGATCAACTCGTTATTCGCGCAGGTTCAGGCAAGCTGGGCCGACTGAATATGGCTGACCTTGCCGGGTTGCGGCAATCGGTAGAATGCCCGCAACTCCTGCATCATGTCGCTTGCGACGCGATCGCGAGGGAAACGGTTCTCGAGGTTGTAGCAGTAACGGCTGGCAAATGAACTGGCACTGCGGTAACGCTCCAGTTCCTGTTCGCTCAGATGCGCATAAAAATTTGTTTCCTCGAACAACTGCTCGATAATCCTGTGGGCGACGACTTCCCCTGTCTGTTCCTGCAACATAAGACGCGTGCCGACATACTTATCAACTTCTGCCTGCATTTCGAGTTCCATTAACGTAACGGGTTTATCCAGGCTGGCATTCCAGGCCAGATAGTTGAAGTGGCTGACGCCTTCGAGGACCGTCCAAAAATCGCCGAGGTTCTGTCTATGGAGATGGCGGCGGGGGTCAGCGCTGGACAGCCGGACCAGCACCTCTTTATCCAGATACAGCGCAACGTCAAGTGAATCCTCGTTCTGTACGATCAAGAGCTTTTCATCGACGTCGTGCTCCGATTTCATTCCGGCCAGATATTCGACCGCCGCCTGATCGGTTACGAGAAAATCATTGACGTCCTCTGGAACATCGATACCGTATATTCCGCCGAGAAGATTCTGCAAGTGACGCAACAACATCGGTGGTATCGCTCAGTGCTGGTAGGCTGTTCGCGCAGACTGCTCGGGATGAACTCCGAGCTTTCGCAACAAACGCGAGGCTCGCCGGCTCCCTGTTTTTAGCCACACCTCATACAGTCTGAGAATATCGGCGTCGCTCGTTGAGCGGGCAGCCTCCCTAACTTCGTTCAGCACATCGACGATTGGCTGAAACTTCTCCGCCAGTTCGGCAAACACATCGCCAAAGGCTTCACCACGGTTGGTACCGCGGACATGCAGCGACAGAGAGTGGTAAGCCCCGCCGCCCATATTGATGTAGTAATCAAGGTCGACTGCTGAACGCTGCAAACTGTCGGCAAAAAATCCCGAGATAAACAACGCCACGTCGCCCAGTCTTTGCAGACCAAATGCGCGTTGCTCCAAGGTCGATGCCTCCAGGGAATCAGACAGCATCTGGGCCAGGGGTCTCAGCCGCAAACCTTCGGAAGTTGACTCATACAGGGCTTCCGATCGCGCGAATAGTGTCAGGAGATTAACCACGTAGTGAGAAGTCTGGTGGTCCACACTCACATTGTTGGCCGACATGGCAGAGTCGACGGAATCGCGGAAAAATTCCCGCAAACTCGTCACCTGGACAAGGTTCTCCGGTAACGGTTGTGACCGTTTCGTCATGTTCGCTTCCCTTCTCGTTAAGAGCCGGGCGCTTAAACACCGGCGGCGGCAGCCGCATTATTATCGGTTTGTACGGTATCGGCCCGTCTGCTTAGCTCTCCCAATTTACCTAGTATCTTTATAGCGTCCGGCGCGCATTGCCATTGTGACCTCTGTCACGCTTGTTAGCTTCTCCCGCATGCCCGATCGTTCTATAAATCTTCAAATAGAGCCTGTTTGCCCCTCGCAACATTGATCAATCCACGGCATCGTCGCCGGGTACCGCCAGCCCATCTGGCAGCGTTTGGATCTCCTCCAGCATCCGAATATAGCCGTCCGGCAGCTCGTGCATGGTCGCACCGGCAACCACGAACTCGTGATACCAGGATTCAGGAAGCAAGCTGTCATCAATTGCAGATGGCCGGGCTATATACGCGAAAGCCTCAAAGGTCCGACTGGTGTTCAGCCCGTTCACCTCGAGTCGGGTACGCCGGTAATCCGGTCCCTCGACGCCATCGAGTCTTGCTGCTTCCGTAGACAGGATCTCGTACACCACGCCGAACACTTGACCGTCAGCGCTTGGAACGATGTTGCATTTCGCGGATCCATCACGACCATGCTTGTGAAATCGTAAATCGTACTGGATCAGCGACGCTGGCTCACAGCTTACTGCCGAAGGGACACGGCTCAGCATCCTCGGGACATGCATGTTTGAACCATAAGCAAAATAGTGAATGCGCGCTGGATTGGGAGAGCCTGACACCAGAATACGATCATCCCAAATATCGTAAACAATCAACTTGCGAGCGCAAGACCTGTCCTCCAGCCCAATTCTGAAATGGTACACGTGCCATCACGGTGCGAGAAGCGAAACACCTGGTGATCGCCTGACTTTCGCAAGGCAAAACCTACTATAAATGCGAATTCGCCTTTTCGCCCGGTTAGACCGAAGTTTGAGTCGCTATCACATTTCACAAAGTAGGCATTCGACGGGGAATCACCCGCCAGGTACCCTCTTTCGTGCAAAGATTGCATGAATGGATGCAGCTGTTCGCCTATCTCTTGCCATACCGACGATTCGTTTTCCTGGAATGCCAGCCAATTGGTGCAGCTGCTGATACTTCCCAATATGAAGAGTGCCTTTCGGCGCAAGTGCAACTTACCCCATTCACTCGTAATGCTCGAATACCGCGCGAGCGTAACCTCGCCTTCTACGCGTACGTGCAAACGCGGTGCGCGCACAAGGCTATTTATCCCTAGCCGTGCAAGCGATCGGATATCATCGGCCGTCAGATTTACCGCGGGTTTATATGCGCCGCGCTTGAAAAATAATTTGCCAGGGGTTCCCGAATCCCGGCCGACTTGCCGGTCGCGGGCGGCCAGCACACCCGCCAACGCGCCCATTGCGCTTACAGGAGTCGACACGACCCCGGACCTTGCCTGAAGACGCGGGAAATAGGTCAATAGGTTCGGACTCGAAAAACCCGGTGGATGCTGGGCCGTGACAACATCGGCGACGGACATCCAAGCCAGCGGAGGATCCACGAGCAAAAGCGCCTGTTTGCTTCGGCAGTATCGATCGGCTGCAAGAACGGCCACAGGACCAAGGTCTTCTTTCGGCGCAGCCGAGAATAGACACAGCAGGTCGATACATTCGGCCTGCTCCAAGGCGAATAGGCCGGTGCCTTCTGTGGCGGAGCCAATCAGGTCATAGTCTGACGGCGAAGCTGGTTGACTGCCACTGCGGCAATCGATATAGCTTACAGACCTGATTGAGTTCGAGCTGATAGTTTCGGCAGGCCGTGCGGCCGGGATCGGTTCCAGCGACGTCACCAGGTCGGACTGCATCAGCGCGTGTCCCACAAATTGGTCTGAATTCTCATCGACTGATATGTCGCTAAAAATCTCTTGCTCGTAAATAAATGGTTCGATTGGAGAACGGAGCCGCTGGACGACCATGTTGAACGAATTAGCATCGGCTTCGGTTATCCCGTCGTAGTCAATCGATGCGCGCAGGTATTCGTAAGGGCCAGGATTGATCGCTTGCAGTACCAAGGGCCCCTCGCGACCGGGCAATTCGATCAGGTTTCGGTGCCGTGTGGCCGACACGCGCACCACGAGCGCGTTTTGTCCGCCACAAGCAAAATATTGCTGAATGGCTAACTCGAGTCGACAACGCTGGCCGGGCGCAGCAAAATTTTTCAGGAAGTCGGCGGCGCTCGTGAGCTTGAGCGGCCGGTCGATCGGACCGCGCGGTGTGGGTCCGACGAATGCAACGGTGGTTGCCCTGTCGACGGGAATTCCTTGCTCCCTCGACAGCCCCTCTACAACATATATTCCACTATTGCTTGAGTCGGACAATGCGGCCACGATCCTTCGTGTGATGGCCGATTATAGCAGTTCGATTCGAGCGCACTGGAAGCGGATCCGAACAATGTGCCTGCAACCGTGACGGTGCTTTGCAGGAAAGCAGCATTCAGCACATTGTGAGGCGACTCTCGCTATTCGATCAATTGAACCGCCGCAAGATGATCGTAGGTAACGATGTTGATTACGCGCATGGCATTGCGAAGCGTGGCGCGCATATTACGGGTCCCTTTTAGTACAGGGACCGGAAGCCCGAGTTGCTCCTCAGCGGCATTTTGCACCCGGCTGGTATGCACGGCTGCTTGCCCGTTAGGCTGCTGGATCATTGCGGCAGTAATCAGCGACGGCACCAAGTCCTGCCAGTCTGTAGTGTCCTCGATGAGCGGAGGGTGCGCCTCGAAATAGAGATCACCGTCCAGCCAACCCAGAATAAAGGGTTGATTGACGATGCGCACCGGAAGCCCAATTTCGACTAATTCAAAAAGGTGCTCCATATCCCTGGGGAAAAGGCGCACGCAACCGTGACTGACCCGCATCCCGACCCCCGCCGGTTTGTTAGTGCCGTGAAGCAGATAACTCTTCATGCCCAAACCCAGGACATGCTTGCCAAGCGGATTATCCGGTCCGGGCGATACTGTCGCTGGCAGGGGATCGCCAGCCTCTGCAGACTCCCGGCGAATCGAAGCGGGAACATACCAAACTGGATTTGTGGCCTTCGAGACCACCTCCGTTTCACCTAACGGCGTAGCCCAGTCGTAGCGGCCGATACCGATCGGATAGGTAACCACGATTTCAGGTTCACCATCTTCCGGTGTAGGAAAATAAAACAAGCGTTTGGCCGCAACGTTCAGAACAATTCCAATGCGCGGAGCATCCGGCAGGACGAACTGGGTGGGCAAAATTACCTCGGTACCTGCGCCAGGCAGCCAGGGGTCTACGCCTGGATTAGCTTGTACCAGTTCATCGAATCCGAGATTGTAGGTTCGAGCGATATCAACGAAGGTGTCGTCATAGTGAGCGCGAACAATCTGTACGCGCCCCACCACCTGCTGATCAGGCGAGTCCAGCACAAACCGATCGCTGACTATAGGTGGGCGTTCGTCAGAGCGGATGCTCTTACGCGAGCCAGAGTCAACCGAGGCCTTTCCATCAACTGAACGCAGATGAGTCGGTTGACTGCCGCAACCGGCTAATACAATAGACAATAACGCCAACAGGCATAAGCGTAGTACGTACATAACCGGGAATTATAACGAAGTCGCCGACTCTCCCTCGAACCGGCGTCACAAGATCAATTATCAGGAATTTGGGACCCTGCAATTTGGACGTTTGCCGGCGGCAATGGCCTCATTATAAAGAGGAAGTGTCTCGGGCAATTCACCGATTAAATCACCGATGCGGTTTTCCGCAGAAGGGTGAGTAGATAGAAATTGCGGTGGGCCTCCGCCTCCTTTTTCGTCCATGTTTTTCCAGAGTTGCACACTGGCTCGCGGATCGAATCCGGCACCGGCCATGTACTCAAGGCCAACGACATCGGCCTCGGATTCCTGAGCGCGCCCGTAGGGCAGGAACAGTCCGATGTCCGCGCCCATTGCCACCATCTGACCAATGTCGCCACCTATCGCTGCCGCGCCAAGGTCTACGATATTGCCGGTAATCAACTCCTGGTTCGCGCGTTCGAGGCTATGCTCTTCAGTAACGTGGGCAACCTCGTGGCCGATCACGGCGGCTAACTGGTCCTGAGTCACGGCAACCGCGAAGATCCCATTAAACACCCCAATTTTGCCGCCGGCCATTGCGAAGGCGTTTACCATTTCATTGTCAAAAACTTCGATTTCCCAGTCCATACTGTTATACGGATCGCC
>JAUWKW010000097.1 GCA_030614035.1 Chromatiales bacterium
CGGAATTGTTAACGCAATCGGAACTGTTGCGCGCCTCGATACGATTGACAAGGGCTGCCGTCTGCGAGTTTCAACCGGAGTACTGCCGTTGGCCACGGTGCAGATTGGTGACAGCATTTCGGTTAACGGTGTGTGTTTAACGGTGACTGCGCTGCATGCGGACGCGTTTGATGCCGACGTATCAGCGGAGTCTCTGGATTGCACCACGCTGGGAGAACTAAATGCGGGGGACCCTGCCAATCTTGAGTTGGCACTTACGCTGGCTCAGCCGCTGGGTGGGCATCTGGTAACCGGCCATATCGACGGGGTCGCCGAAGTGGTGTCGACCGCAGACGAGGGCGCGTCACGGCGTCTGAAGCTGATGGCACCGGCGGAACTGGCCCGGTACATCGCCAGCAAAGGGTCGGTCACGATCGACGGTGTCAGTCTGACCGTCAATGCCGTCATGGGTTCCGAATTTGACGTTATGATCGTGCCGCACACATTGGAAAACACCATTATTGGTAACTATCGCGGTGGCACCAGGGTCAATATTGAAGTCGATATGATCGCACGATATTTGGAACGCATACTGCAGTACACTGACACATCGACAGATACTGAGGGGACGAAATGATGCCGGGAGATGAAGTGCGTCAGAATGATGCGGACACGTACCCCGCATTCAGCAACATCGAAGAAATCATTTCCGACATTCGCGACGGCAAGATGGTCATCATCGTGGATGACGAGAGTCGCGAGAATGAAGGTGATCTTTTAATGGCGGCTGCCCGAGTCCGGCCGGACGACATTAATTACATGGCCCGCTACGGACGTGGACTGATCTGCCTGACGCTGACGCGCAGCCGGTGTGGACAGTTGCGTTTGCCGCTGATGGTCAGTGAAACCGACGAGTACCACACACCCAATTTCACCATATCGATCGAAGCAGCCGAAGGTATAACGACTGGGATATCCGCCCACGATCGGTCACGGACAATCCGGGTCGCAGTTGGTCCGGACGCAAGACCCGAGGACCTTCGGCAACCTGGCCACGTGTTTCCGTTGATGTCTCAGCCCGGCGGCGTGCTCACCCGGGCTGGTCATACCGAGGCTGGCTGTGATCTGGCACGGCTTGCGGGTTTGGAGCCCGCCGCCGTGATTGTCGAAATCATGAACGAGGATGGCACGATGGCACGCCGTCCCGAGCTGGAGAAATTCGCTAAACAGCATGGGCTGAAGATTGGAAGTATCGCGGACTTGATACGTTACCGCTTGGAGAACGAAGAATCCGTCGAGCGAATTTCAGAGCAGCCAGTCAAAACCGAGTTTGGAACCTTCCAGCTAATCTGTTACGAGGATCACGTCAGTCGAAACGTTCACCTGGCATTGGTTCACGGAGATCTTTCCGGGAAAGAACCGCCGCTGGTTCGGGTGCATATCCAGGACACACTCGGGGATGTCGTTGGGATCCAAAGCCAGCGGCTCGGCTGGCCGCTCCGTGCCGCGATGAAACAGATCGCCGCGGCCGGCAACGGGGTGGTCGTGATTCTGCGCTATGGCGAGTCGCCGCGTCAGTTCATCTCTTCGGTCAGTTCACTCGGACGACCATTGGATGAAGTGTCGGGCAGGCGAGACGGTACCGTCACAGTCCTACGGACCTATGGCACCGGTGCACAGATATTGCGGGATCTGGGAGTATCCCGAATGCGGGTCCTGAGTGCGCCCAAGCAGATGCACGGCATCTCCGGCTTCGGTCTTGAGGTTGTCGAATACGTCGATCATTCGGAATGAATGCGGGCCCGGCAAAAGAACAGCCAGTCGGGATTCGGTTCATGGTTCCCGATGCATGTTTCTGCATCGTGGCCGCACGTTTCAATGGGGAAATCGTCGACGGCTTGTTGGACGGGGCACGCAGCACACTGATGCGTCATGACGTAGCCGAGTCAGCTATCGACATTGTCAGGGTACCGGGTGCATTCGAATTGCCACTGGCAGTTCAGCGATCTGCTAAAACTGGCCGGTACGACGGGATCATCGCATTGGCCGTTGTTATCCGCGGGGACACCCCCCACTTTGAATACGTTTCTGACGCATGCGTCGGTGGTCTCGCCCGCGTCGCGCTCGCAGTCGATGTGCCCGTAGGGCTTGGGGTATTAACCGTCAATAGTGTCGACCAGGCAACGGAGCGAGCCAGGGCCGATGCGGCAAACAAAGGCTCTGAGGCCGCGCTGGCTGCGATGGAAATGGTCAGCCTGTTTCGTGAGCTGGTTATCTAGAGGTGTAAGGTGGCGGCCCGTGGGCGACATGGAGCACGCCGATTATTGGTGCAGGCTCTATATCAGTTCCAGATCAGTGGACACAGTAACGACGAACTGATTGAGCAGTTTTCTTCGCGCGAAGAATTTGCGTGGATCGACGGGGACTATTTCCTTTCGTTGTTGCGCGAAATCATTGAAGGCGCCGATGCCCTCGACGGTCTAATAGCAGAATCTGCGGATCGACCGGTCGCTCAGCTCGACCCGATCGAGCGAGCTGTGTTGTGGGTCGGTCTGGCAGAACTTGAATCACGCCCAGACGTTCCGCTTAAGGTGGTGTTGAACGAAGCAGTCGAATTGTCGAAGCAGTTTGGTGCTGAGGACGGTCACCGGTTTGTCAATGCCGTACTGGACAAGGCAGCGAAGTCTTTGCGTAGCTAGTCCGGGCAATAAAATACACTGCGAGTATTCGCCGCTGTTTGCCGAACGTCATGGATGAGTTTGACCTTATCGAGCAATATTTTCGGAAAGGCGTCCGGCCCCGGGACGACGTGCTCTGCGGCATCGGCGACGATGCTGCGATTGTCTCGATGCCGGAGGGACAACGACTCGTTATTGCGTCAGATAGTCTGATAGCTGGAACGCACTTTCCGGACCAAACCCCGGCACACGCACTGGGCTATAGGTGCATGGCGGTAAACTTGAGCGATCTGGCAGCGATGGCGGCGCAGCCGCTGTGGGCAACTCTTGCACTGAGCTTGCCAGAACCTGATGCAGATTGGTTGGAGGCCTTTGCCGAGGGGTTCTTCGAATCAGCCGCCGGCGCCGACGTTGCGTTGATTGGGGGTGATACCGTTCGTGGGCCACTGTCCATGACCGTGACGGCACACGGTTGCGTTGAAGAAGGCCGGCATGTCACCCGGACCGGTGCCGCAATTGGTGACCGGATCTACGTCACCGGAACGGTCGGGGATGCGCGTGCTGGCCTCGACGTGCTGCTGCAAAAGCGGAGTAAATCGGCATCGAATGACAAACTATTACATCGATTTTTATATCCCTCGCCACGAGTGACGCCGGGACGGCAATTGGCGGGTGTCGCCACCGCGATGATCGATGTATCCGATGGATTGCATGATGATCTCGGCAAGCTGCTCCACGCCAGCGGCTTCGGTGCCGATCTTGAGTTGGCATTGTTACCGATCTCCGAGGAATTGCTGCAATTTGCTGGTGCCGACGCTGCGGTAGGGATCGCACTTTCCGGAGGCGATGATTATGAGTTGTGTTTTACCATTTCCCCGGACCATGAATCGCAGTTGGAACGGTTGGTCGAACATTGGGACTGCAGCGCGACATGTATCGGTGAAGTCAGCGGCGAGATGGAGGCACGTTGGTGGCACAACGGAGAACTGCACGCTGTCGCCGGTCCCGCGTTCAGCCACTTCTGATTCGGTTCGTTTGCTGCTTCGGTGGCCGGTTACGGTCATCTGCAATGATAGACAGACACCTTATGACCACGCGTTTTAATTCCGACCTGGCTCGGCAGGTTCTGAAAAACCCCGTACATTGGCCTGCGTTTGGATTCGGCCTCGGGTTGTTGCCCATCGCACCTGGAACCTGGGGGTCCCTGCTGGGGGTCTTATTGTTCTGGATATTGATCCCACTGAAGTTGCCCGTGTATTTGGGCGTAGTGACGGCTCTTTTCGTCGTCGGCATCTGGATCTCCGGTGAAAGTGCACGGCAAATCGGTGTGCATGACCATCCCGGAATTGTCTGGGACGAGGTCGTTGGGATGATGCTGACTCTGGCAGCAGTCGAGCCGCAGCCGGTTTGGATACTGACCGCATTTGTACTCTTCAGGGCTGCCGATATATGGAAACCGTGGCCGATTCGGGACCTGGATCACAGATTGCGTGGCGGGCTGGGCATTATGCTCGACGACGTATTAGCAGCAGTGTACGCGGGCGTCGCGCTACTTTTGCTGAGGTCGTTTTTCCCCTAGCGAAGTCGGATCAGGTTGCACCAAAAATGCCTCAACTTTTGGCACATCCCCCCTCCAACAAACCTATCCCCGAAAAATTCGGTAAATACGAGATCATCAACGAGATCGGCAAGGGAACGACCGGCAACGTATATCTGTCTCATGATCCCTATTACGGCCGCGATGTCGCAATCAAGGTCTACCATGTTGATGCCGGATCAGACGGGCAAGCCGCCAAGGTCGCCCGCAAAATGTTTTTCAATGAAGCGCATATTGTCGGGATGCTGCAACATCCGCACATTCTGCCAATTTATGACGCAGGGGAAGAAGACGGCAAGTACTACGTCGTAATGGAACATATCCAGGGTGCGCGCACCCTGTCCGCTTACTGTCGTCCCGACAACCTGTTGCAGATCGAGGACGTTGTTCAAATCATGTTTAAGTGCGCAAAGGCTTTGCATTATGCGCACGGCCGCGGACTCATTCACAGAGACGTCAAGCCCAGCAACATCATGTTGACGCTGGACAACGAAGTCAGACTCATCGATTTTGGCATCGCGATTTTAAACGATTCGGACCTGTCAATGATTCAAGGGATCGCGGGTTCACCGAGTTATATGTCTCCCGAACAAATCCAATCTGCCGACTTAACTTCGGGATCCGACATTTATTCGCTCGGTGCGGTGATGTACGAGCTTCTTTCCGGTTTCAGGCCATTTCGCGCCGACGATCTGGGTAAGCTGCTAAATCAAATTGTCTACGCGACATCACCACCTATTCATACGCTGCGTGCCGATGTTCCGGAAGAACTGGAGGACATAGTCGCCACGGCGATGCAGAAGGAACCGAAGAACCGTTTTGCAACTGGAGGGGATTTGGCCGCACGCCTTACGCAGGTCTACAAACAGTTGCGGAAAGACGACAATGGGACGGACGAGAAGGAGCATTTTGCACTGTTGCGTCGACTGCAGTTTTTCCACGATTTTTCGCACGCAGAAATCTGGGAATTGCTGCGCGCCAGTGAGTGGCTTACCTACGAGTCGGGCGATGCAATCGTTAAAGAAGGGGAGATGGACGACAGGTTTTATGTCATCGTCTCGGGAAGGTGTTCGGTTGAAAGCAACGGCCTCTCTGTCGGACACCTGGACACCGGCAATTGCTTTGGCGAGACGAGCTATGTCTCCGATGCAAAGCGCAACGCCACCATCAAAGCTGAGGAGGCGATGATTGTCCTTCGTGTCAGTTCGACATTGCTGGAACAGGTGTCGACAGAATGCCAACTGCGGTTCAACAAGGTTTTCCTTCGATCTTTGATCCAGCGCCTGCAGGGCACCGGCGATACTCAGACCTGACCTGCCGCCCGATCTTTTTCTGCGACGCTGCAATCATACAAAACGATACGACTAGCTGAGTTTGTGGAGTGCTACGCGGTTGTTTTAATCGTCCGCGTCCAAGTCATCAGCGTCGAGATCCTCGAGTTCGTCGTCGACCAGAATCTGCACCTTTTGTTCAGCTTCCTTCAGGGCTGCCTGGCACTCGCGGCTAAGGCGAATGCCTTTCTCGAACATCTGTAGTGACTTGTCCAGAGACAATTCACCAGACTCGAGCTCTTCGACAATCGTTTCTAATTCTGCCAGCGACTTTTCCAGGTCAGGGCGGCGCTTTTTCGTTTTGGTCACGATCCGAATCCTGCTGATGACAAGGCGGGGTAGCGTTGCACAGGCCAACCCGGCGGTCAATTTGGCGCCAGCGCCGAACCGTGCCCCAGGTTGACAGTCCGTAGTCGCCCCACTATATTTAGACTCAGTCTAAATCCCATCCGATCAACGAAGACTAACTGGTTCGAGACCCTGGCAAAGGCTGAGAAATCCCGTGCGGG
>JAUWKW010000218.1 GCA_030614035.1 Chromatiales bacterium
GCATCAGCTGCCTCAATAGGCTTGCCAACTCTTCCTAGCTTGCATAGCGCTAACACGATTGGTCCCGGCACCGTGGCAAACATCTACAGACTAGCGTGACAAAAAAGCGTAAGCTAATCCTGTTCAAAAACAATAGGGAGCTGAACTGCCAATGTCCGAAATCCAGACAATTGTATTTCCGACCGACTTTTCCGAAGCGTCCCTAGCTGCATTATCTTGGGCCAAGCGATTCGCGGCGATTCTCGATGCCGAACTTCATTGCGTGAACGTGGTGCAAGAACCACACACCTATGCCGCCTACGATATGGGCACCGTGACTATGCCATCCCTCGAAGAGTTGAGCATCGGTGCGCAATCGCAACTGGATGACTTTGTGAAGGAGCATTTTAGCGGTGCGACTAGCACTTCGGTGGCCAAGGTGCTCGTTGGTCGTCCGGCGAACGAAATCGCGGATTACGCGGATTCAATGGACGCAGCCATGATAATCATGGCGACGCATGGTTTCAGCGGTGTCAAACACGTCCTTCTCGGTAGTACCACCGAAGCCGTACAGCGACAAGCGAGCTGCCCGGTGCTGTCGATTCGTTCTGAATGAGGTCACTTGCCGGTAGCGATCTTGCTAGCTTAATTGCACGACGGAGCGACCGCGGCAGCCGTAACTGAGGGCATACGCTTAATAGTCGGAGAGAGTGATGGAGCGGGACACGCACTCGCCGAACGCGTGGATCGAACGAATCGAACTGTTGGTCGCGATGGTTCTGCAACTGGCGATTACTGTGGTCGTGGCCGGCGCATTGTTTCGCGGTCAATGGCTTGTTGCGTTTTCTGGAATCATTGTACTGGCATTGACCTTTACGCCTGCGATCATTGAACGCCGCCTGCATGTTCAATTGCCGACGGAATTTACCCTGATAACCTGTCTATTCCTGTATGCCAGTTTCGGCCTAGGGGACGTTGGTGACTTTTATGAACGATTCGGGTGGTGGGACCTGGCATTGCATGGTGTCTCCGCGCTGATCACTGGTTTGATTGGTTTCTTAGTCATCTATGTCTTTTATATGACTCACCGTCTGCGTGTTGCTCCAATCTTCGTTGCGATCATCACGTTTGGATTTGCGGTATCCATAGGCACGATCTGGGAAATTTTCGAGTTTCTCATGGATTGGTACTTCGACCTAAATATGCAAAGCTCTGGCCTTGTCGACACCATGACTGATCTCATGGTAAATGCCGCCGGCGCTCTGGTAGCAGCGACGATCGGATATTACTACGTCAAGGGCGGGGATACGTTGATTGGTCAGCGGCTTATCCGGCGATTTGTCGAACGCATTTCGAAGAATGTCCGATGGCACCAAGAGGGTGACCAGACCGCGGACCCTTTGACGGGGTCGAACTGAAGCGTTCGGACCCTGCTGATTCATCTTCACTCAATCCGTCCCTGCGCTCGAACGAATTGTTAGGCACATTAACGATTACGTCTGGCCTGCGAGCTTGGGCGACGTTTTACTTGACGCAATCGTTCCAGAACGCGTCTACTGACCAGTCCCCGATGAATGTTCACCGGTGGAACGGATTGCGAGGCGGGTGAAGAGTGGGCCGACGAGTTCGAACAGGACCGTCGTGCTCAGCACTACCGATAACAGCAACTGGCGATATTCAGGCAGCTGATTAGACGCGATCAGGGCCATGCCGATCGCAGCGCCAGCCTGTGGCAACAATGCCGCGCCAATCCAGCGTCGGGTTCCGGGGTCGGCATGACCGGCACGGGCGCCAATGTACGCGCCGGTGAGCTTGCCAATGATCCGGCAAATCGCGTAGGTCGCACCGATCAAACCTGCGTCCCGCACGGCACTGAGATCCAATGAAGCGCCAGCCAGTACGAAAAAGATCACCATCAGCGGCCACTCGACCCCTTCGATCGCGTGGAACGGGTATTCGTGGTGCTTGGCTAGGTTTGCGATGACCGCGCCCATGACCATCGCAGCGATCAGAAACGACACTTCAAACTGAATCGCCAATGCCCCACATATGAACACGAGTCCGAGCGCCTCGGTCAAAATGGGCTGTCCTGGCCTGACACGTCCAGTGAAATAAGCGGCCGGCAAGCCAATCAATGCGCCCAATACCGCGGCTCCGCCCACCTCCCGGACCCCGGCCAGCAGAGGCGATGCGGCACCGCCCGCCTCAGTCATCACCGTGACAAATGCAACAGCGAGACTGAACAGGATTAGCCCCCATGCATCATCCAGTGCGACGACCAGTAACAGCAGTTTGGCGAACGGACTTTTTGAACCCGATTCTAGAACGACATCAACAGTCGCAGCCGGAGCCGTCGCGGCCGCTATGCAGCCCAGAATCGCCGCCAGCCCGACAGGGACTCCGATCAGAACCAGCCCCAGCACGACCATCAGCGTCGATCCAAGTACCGCGCTGACCGAGATCCACCAAATCTGGGCACCGGACTTCCGCAATGATTCGCCCGTAAGCTTCCCGCCCAGCAAAAAACCGATCATCAACAGCGTCAGGCTTGCGATCAGGTCGAACTGGTCGATCAATACCGCGGGCATTACGTCCAGCCCCTCTCCGCCGAGCAAAGCGCCGAAGATCAGCAGCAATGTGACTCGCGGCAAGGGCGTGCGCTGCCCCAGGTGGTCGGCCGCCAGGCCGACTAGCAGTATCGCGCCCAGCGCCAACAGGAATTCAGCAGCGTTTTCCAGTAGTCACCTCCCGCGCGCCGCAACGGGCCGCAAAACAAGGTTAACTGCAACCTGGCCTCCATACGGCCACCCGTTACCCCGGAGCATAGCTACAAACCGAGATTTCATCGGGACAGCACTCCCCTATAATAGTTCTCCAGTCCGAAGTGATCACGAGTATGCCGGCCAAGCGCCTGATTTTCCCTTTCGAAGAGATCGGCCTCGCCGATCTGCCTTCGGTGGGCGGCAAGAATGCGAGCCTCGGCGAAATGGAACAGCAGCTGGGCCCACAGGGCATCCGCCTCGCCCCTGGCTTCGCGGTCGGCGCGCAGGTGTATCGCGATTATCTTGCCGATAACGACCTCGAGGGGTACATCGGCCAACAACTGGAGAAGCTTGCGGCAGGGTCACAGAGTCTTAGTGAAACCGGTGGCGCAATTCGGTCTGCCATTCTGGGTGGGAATTTCAGCGATGAGCAGGCTGATGCGATCCGGGCTGCCTATGATGATCTTTGCAAGCGTGCGGGTGATGCCGAACTTCCGGTCGCGGTGCGCAGCTCGGCGACCGCCGAGGATCTCCCGGAGGCAAGTTTCGCCGGCCAGCAGGACAGCTTTTTAAATGTCTCGGGGAATGAGGCCGTGCTCGACGCTTGCCGCCGCTGCATGGCCTCCCTGTATACCGACCGAGCGATTGCC
>JAUWKW010000203.1 GCA_030614035.1 Chromatiales bacterium
ATCTCCGCTAGCATCTCGGTCGAGAACGTTTCGGTGACGAACGGCACGGCGTCGAAGAACGGCTTGTCGAACAGGCCGGGCGCAAGCAGGGCCCGGATGCCGATATCCTCGTAGGCCTGCAACACCGCGTCAACGTGTTCAGGGATTAACACCGGGCCGACGTTTAGGTCGTCTACGAGGGTCGTCGCACCGGTCCTGAGCGCCTCGATAGCGCCGATCAGGGTGCGGACGTAGACCTGGCGCGGCGTCAATCGCCACGGGTCGAGCGGCCGCACCAAGTTCATCCAGACCTCGAGAGGCATGTTTTCGTGGCGGCCTTTCTGGAAATTCTCGTGGCTGTGATTGTGGCCGTTGATCATGCCCGGTGTGACCAAGCGTCCGGTGCCGTCGATGGCCGCACCCTCGGGCGGCCCTACGCCGGCGGGCCGAATTTCGGCGATGCGTCGATTCCGGATGACGATGTCGATCGGCTCCGACGTCACCCGTGCCGGAACGCCGACCAAGGCGAGGCAGTTGGTCACGGTTATCGTGTCCATCTTACTGGTGCTCCGTTATCTCCAACCGTGACGTTTAGTGCATTTATCCCTTACAACGATAAATATCTATCAGTTTGCAGCTATCGGTATGCTAGCACGGCGAAAAACGCTTTCGAAGTGGACGCTTGAATGCTTATTGTATTCTGTAATAGGGTATTTGGAGATCCGTCGGCTAGGCTGCGCACTCCAGTTCTGTAGAATCTTAGATAGGTTTCTGGTAGAATCCTAGGTGGAATTGTAGAAAGAAAAATCATTCGATTTTCCGGGTCGCAAGACAGTTGAGGCATTGGCGATAAGGTAGGGAGTAACGTCTCGCCTCGCTATCATCGGGCGTCAGAAATTGGGACCATGATTTGAGCCCCTGAGCGAATGCGACCCGCGGAGACCATCGTTGTGCCGAACCCTATTCGGTCTGCCGATGATGGGAACTTGGGGGGTGACCGAGCGCGGATGTCGCCGAAAACGCACTCAGCTAAGCATGCCCGCACCTCGCGGCTGGACATGGCCGCGACCAGGGGACGATCATGAAGGCCGACCTGAGTGTTGCGGTGTTCAGCCTGTTCGTCGGTGTGGCTACACTCATGCTGCTACCAAGCCAGGTTGGCGGGGAAAATCTTTCGGCGATCACCGACCCTTACTCTCCTGCCTTCTTTCCGATCCTGATCGCGGGAATCCTGATCGCCTGCGGCGCCGCGTTGGCGGGTAGTGCATTGATGCAAACGCCTGCGTCGCAAGATGACGTAAGGTCGATTGAGGCACCGCTTCGGATCGCGGCGACGGCCGGGTACCTCCTGTTCTACGGCGTCCTCATCTATTGGATCGGGATGGTACTGGCCTCCGTCATCAGCATCGTCTGCCTGTCTTACATCCTTGGTTTCAAGCGGCACATCATCATCTTCGCGACCGCAATCGTAGTCCCCCTGATCATCTACGTGTTGTTCGAGAAGATGCTTTACGTGCTTCTTCCCCAGCCGCGGATCTTCTAGATGATTGAGAACTTCCTTCAGGGCCTCGCCGCCATGGCAAACTTCGCCAGCATCAGTGCGGCGCTGCTCGGGTTGATCGCGGGAATCGTGATCGGGGCTCTGCCGGGACTGACGGCGACGATGACGATCGCCGTTCTGGCGCCGTTCACCTTCTTCATGCCCGCGTTGACCGGACTGCCGTTCCTCCTCGGTGTCTACAAAGGAGCGATCTACGCCGGCTCGATCCCGGCCATCCTCATCAACACACCCGGCACCGCAGCCGCCGCGGCGACCACCCTCGACGGCTACGTACTGGCGCGCAAGGGCCAGGCCAGGAAGGCACTTTTGGCCAGCCTCTACAGCTCCGTCATCGGTGACATGCTCGCGACCATCGTCTTAATCGCCATCACCGCGCCGCTTGCAGCCATCGCCATCATGTTCACCTCGCCGGAGTTCACGATCCTATTTGTGTTCGCACTGACCATGATCGCGGGAGTTAGCGGGCGCAGCCTGCCGAAGGGGCTGATCGCCGCCACCCTTGGCGCCTGGGTCGGTTGCATCGGTCTTGATCCAATGTCGGGTAACCAGAGACTGACCTTCGGTTTCGCAGAATTGACTGGGGGCATCGCACTGGTCCCCGTGCTGATCGGTATGTTCGCGCTAAGTGAGATCCTGATCCAAAGCGAAAAAAGCATCGTGAAGAGCGTCGCCGCAGGCGGGGACGCGGCCGAGCCCGGCCTGTCATGGCAAGAACTCAAATCGCTCATGCCGACGATCTTTCGCTCGACGGGCATCGGCATTTTCCTCGGCGCCCTGCCGGGGCTTGGTGCAGAGATCGCCTGCTGGATTGCCTACGCATCAGCGAAACGGCGCTCAAAAAAACCGGAGCAGTTCGGCAAAGGGTCACTCGAAGGCGTCGCGGCGGCAGAAGCCGGTAACAACGCCACCGTTCCCGCTACCCTGATCCCGATGCTGGTGTTTGGCATTCCGGGCGACACGGTAACAGCGGTGTTGCTCGGTGCATTCATGGCCCAGGGACTGCTGGCCGGCCCGCTGCTGTTCCAGCAGCACGGTGATATCATCTACGGGCTGTTCTGCGTCCTGTTGTTGACCAACGTGATGCTGTTGGTTTTCGGTATTTGGGCGATCCGCTATCTGCGCAAGATCGTCCGTCTCCCACAGTCGATTCTGCTGCCCTGTGTGGCCGTCCTCTGTTTCGCCGGGTCTTATGCCGTGAACTCCGATTTCTTCGATGTCATCGTCATGCTTGCTGGGGGCGCCACCGGTTACTTGATGCGCAAGGTGGAGATGCCGATTCCGCCGTTCGTGATCGGTCTTCTGCTGGCACCGCGACTGGAAAATGCGGTCCGTCAGTCACTGCTGTTTGGCGACGGCAGCCTGTCGATCTTCGTCACCCGGCCGATTTCTGCGATCCTGCTGGCTATCTTCGTGGTCAGCTTCGCGTTCTTGATTTGGAGAGGTTATCGTGCCCGACGCCTCGGCGTGTAGGTGGGCACTCATTAGCCGCATGGAGCGGCAAGGCAAACCCAACGAAAGGGAGGGAGATACGATGATCTTTCTTTGCAAGCGCAAAATTCACTGGCACCGTGGACGCATATTTACGGCTTTCGCCGCAATCGTTGTCGCGGTCGCCATGGCCTGTACGGCAGGCCTGGCCGTGGCCGAGTATCCGGAAAAGCCAGTGCGGCTTGTCATTCCATACCCACCGGGCGGTGCGGCGTCGCTACATGCCGGCGTTATCGCCACGGTCGCCGAGCCCTACCTTGGCCAGCCCCTGATCATGACCATTCGGGCCGGCGGCGGCGGCATCAAGGCCGCCGAATACGTGAAATCGGCCAAGCCCGACGGCTACACCATCTTGCTTGGGGACGTCACCATCAACTCCTTGCGGCCACTGGTGGAGGACGTACCGGCGCTGCGTCGACGACCGGTCCGCCGGTTCGGACGACCCGCTCGTGTGCGGCGTCGGTGTCGCGCTGGTGGAACGCGCGGTAATGGACGCTGCGTGCCGCGCCGCGGGCACGAGCTTCTTCGAGGCATGGAAGGGCGGCCTGTTCGGATTCGAGCCGGGCCGGGTGCACGCTGTC
>JAUWKW010000169.1 GCA_030614035.1 Chromatiales bacterium
CATAGTTGCCAGTGTCGCGGTCGACCTGCGCATTGGGCAGGTGGTCAACGGAACCAACGTTGGCGTTAACGCGATTCTGCCGCTGGATATATTCGTAGATCCAGACAATCTGTAACACGCCGGTAACAACCAGCGGCCAATCAGCGTTGTGCGGCGAGAACATCGGTCCAATTAGCAAAGGGCTAACGGGTTACAATAGCAACAGAATAAAAACTATGGTCGGGTTCAAAAGCGATTAGTCGCATTCTGGCGCTAATATTTAGCGAAATAGCATCTTGAAAATCATCTGATATGCCGAACCTTATAAAATCGCCAACGGTCGTTCCGGCCGTTGGTAGTAAGCCTAAACGAATTGAGGAATATCTCGGGCGGGTCAATACAGGGGACGAATCGTGCAGCATCGCGCGCATGGTATCGCCCCAGGGTTGGATCGAGCCAGGCCAACGACCGGAATTTCGTGAAACCACCGTGGTATTGCGCGGTGTGCTTCACGTGGAAACCGACGGCGATACGATCGAAGTACACCCAGGGCAGGCCTTGGTCACAGAAGCCGGTGAGTGGGTTCGGTACAGCACGCCAGGCGAGGGAGGTGCGGAATATGTCGCGGTTTGTCTGCCGGCCTTCTCACCGGATCTTGTGCACCGTGATTACGAATAGGCGTCGGCGAGTCACCAGTTCGACGCGGTACCGAAATGTCTGATGCACAAACTAACAAGCCAACCAACCAGAAAGTCTCGGGTTGGGGCAAGGCCACACTGCCGCTGGGCATCGTCAGTGGCATTTTGCTGGGTGGGGTAACCGGTGGGTTTTTCGGTAACGTTGGCATTGGCCTTGCGATTGGCGCCGGGATCGGCGTAGGCGTTGGATTTGGTGTGACGGTGGCAATATACGTATTCCACGGTCCCGAGCCATCGAACTGGCACCCATGAAGATCGATATTGTCTCGGACACGGTTTGTCCTTGGTGCTTTGTCGGGAAGCGGCGGCTCGAGCAAGCACTGTCGGCACCGACTGCTTCGACGGCGGACGTTCGTTGGCGGCCGTTTCAGCTCGATCCATCGATTCCACCCCAAGGTTGTGACTATCTCGAGAGCTTGGTCGATAAGTACGGGCAAGTCGCAGTGAAACGAATGCAAGCCGATCTGCAACAGGTTGGCGAGTCCGTCGGAATCTCGTTCCGGTTCGATAAAATTGAGCGCCGGCCAAATACGGTCGATTCACACCGGCTCCTCGAGTGGGCCTATGCTGAGGGAGTGCAGGACGCGTTGGCCGAAGGCCTGTTTCAGGCGTTTTTTTGCGAAGGTGCTGACATCGGGAACACCGAGATACTTGCTGCGATTGCCGAAGATGCCGGGATGGACGGCGGTCGGGTCCGTTCACGATTGGAAACTGACGACGGCAAATCGGAAGTGGAGAAGCAATGCGAGCAGGCCATACGGCAGGGAGTTGCTGGCGTGCCGTTTTTCACATTTGATGGCAAGCATTCGTTTTCCGGTGCGCAGCCAGCGGAAGTTTTCACTCGCGTCCTCGATAGTCTCGGTTCCTGACCATCGGCATTCCCTGCGGCTGCTGCGGAGATTCTTTCTCCGATGAAACCCGTTTACGTAGCCCAGGCAGCTAGATGCGCGTTATGCGTCGTGGCGGTACTTTGCTATGACTTTTTCGTCGTAGACATACCCAAAGCCCGGCCCTTCCGGTAACCGATACTTGCCGTTCTCGATGGGAGATTGATTCTCGATCATTTCGTGGAAATAGGGATCCGCATCGGGCATGTAAATTTCGATGCCGTGCTTTTCTCCATGGGGAGTGGCCGCCATCAGGTGTGCTGCCATCTGTGGTTGCTGATGAACGGACATCTCGACGCCGAAAGAAGAAGCGAGACCGTAAACTTTGCGCCAGGCCGTAGGCCCACATCCGTATCCCGGGTCGTAATTGCAAACGTCAATTGCGTCTTCGACCATCAGGTAATGTGCACCATCGATTGTAATTTCCGATTGTCCGGCGCAGATTGGCAGGCCAGTGGCCGCACGAACCCTGGCCATCTCACGGCGCGTGCGACACGGCTCTTCGAGCCAGCGTAAATTGACATCCTGCACACGCTGGCCGAAATCAATTGCATCGTCGACGTTCCACCGAAGGTTCGCATCCGCCTGAATCATGAAGTCGGGCCCCACGGCGTCACGCACAATATGCACCCACTCGGCATCCTCGGCCGGCGTAAATGGCGGCCGACCCGGTTTGAGTTTGACCCCGCTGTAACCCATGTCGACCAGCTTGGCCATGTGGTTGGCGAACTTGGCCGGGTCGTAATTGACGCCGGGGTGTCGATAGCGCTGGTCGAAGGACACCACCGGCAGTTCATTCGTATAAGCCCCCCACATTTGATAACAGGGTGCCCCCAAGGCTTTGCCTGCGGCGTCCCAGAGCGCGTTATCGATAACCGCGAGCGCGCGCGTGAACTGGGGCAATATCGAGTTACCCGTGCCCCGGGCAAAGTGAACATCCAGGGCTTGCCAGCACGCTTGCCAGCATCTCTCGATTTGCATGGCGTCCATGCCGATCAGTATTGGTGCGAGGCCATCATTGACCAACGGCATGACTTGGTCCCAGCTGTTCCAGAAAAACGTGTACGCCTCTCCGACGATGCCTTGGTCGGTATAGACGCGAACGAACAGCCTCGGAAAGGCCGCACCCATTTTTGACCGATCGTGCAGCCAGAATGTTTCGATCGATTCGATCCTGAGTGGGGTACCCGGCGCAAGGTTACGCTCGTTCGACTCAGCCGCAGCGAGCCTGGAACCGTGGATCAGCGATAACGCCAGCCCGGCGCCCCCGGCAAGAACCGTCCGCCGGTCAACATTCGTACTGGTCACATTGTTCTCCTGGCAATGCTTACCAATTGGACAGCCGAGGCAGTATAGCACCGCGAAAATTATCCCCAGGTTTGCCGCGCCGGCTCGCCGCTAATTAAACTCAACGAACCGCGTGATCTTTTAGCGAGATGTCGACGAAGTGCCACGGTACAATTGGCGCCACGCGGGCTTTTGTTAGGTGATATGACGATTCCCGTATCAACATCGATTGGATTTGCAAACCGGCGCGGCTTCGCCTACGTCATCCTGACGCTGACCGTGCTGTTTCTGGCTTTGAATCACGTGATTGGCCGGGCGGTACACACCGAAGTGCCTCCCGTGGGCTTGGCATTTTGGCGATGGGCGGTGGGCTGTGTGATGTTGCTCCCGTTTGTCTGGCGCCGACGGAAGCAGTCAATCCCAATTATTCGTGCAAATCTTGCGCCCCTGGCCGCGCTCGGTTGCCTGATGATTGGCTGTACCACTTTACTTTTAATTGCGCTGAACTACACGACCGCGATCAATGTTGCACTGGTTAACACAACCCAGCCTGCCTTAACGGTATTGTTTGGCGCGCTGTTTTTTCGCGATAGGCTCACTCCTGTACAGGCCGCGGGTGTTGTCTCGGCATTTGTCGGCGTTTCGGTGATTTTGGTCAAGGGCGACTGGCAAACGCTCAGCGCGCTGGATTTCAATGACGGTGACCTTGTCGCGAGGATTGGTATGGGCGGATTCGCTACCTATGGACTGAATATCCGCAGGATTCCCGCAGCGCTGACCAACGTTGAGGCGCTGTTTGCAATGATCGTTATCGGCTGCACCGCGCTATTTCCGTTCTATATTTTTGAATCCTTTATGTACCGTGCGGTCCCGCTCAGTGGCACTGCAATCGCAGCAATTCTGACGCTAGCGGTGTTGCTGTCAATATTCGGGATGCTGATGTGGAATATTGGGAATCAAATCGTTGGACCAAAACGCGCCAGCATTTTCATGAACCTTTTACCGGTGTTTGGGACGATCCTAGCTGTCGTGTTTCTCGGTGAGCGCTTGCATTTCTACCATTTAGTTGGCGTCGTTCTGGTGTGTCTCGGAATTCTTCTGGTCATTGGGCAGTTTAGAAACGGCGGAAACAGTCACACGGAGCACGCTTAAAAGGCAAGCATGATTATCAGGATCGCGGTGTGACGTTTTCTCGAAGCAAGTTTTGACTCACTTTGAGAGGGCCCAACCGTCCTGCGTGTCGTGTGCGCGTCCTTCCTCCTGCAACTTGATCAGATGTGCGAGCAGTGAACGCAAAGCAACCGGGTGCAGCTGCCTGTCGACGTCGTCGTAAACTCGAACGAGCAATTTTTCGGCGGTGGCTACCCCGCCGGCATCCAGTGCATCGATCAGCTTTGTTTCGCGCTGCAGCCGATGATCAATGATGCGGTCCACAACGGCCTCGGGGTCATCAAGCACAGCCCCATGGCCAG
>JAUWKW010000054.1 GCA_030614035.1 Chromatiales bacterium
GTTTTGGCTCACTTTGAGAGGGCCCAACCGTCCTGCGTGTCGTGCGCGCGTCCTTCCTCCTGCAGCTTGATCAGATGTGCGAGCAGTGAACGCAAAGCAACTGGGTGCAGCTGCCTGTCGACGTCGTCGTAAACTCGAACGAGCAATTTTTCAGCGGTGGCTACCCCGCCGGCATCCAGTGCATCGATCAGCTTTGCTTCGCGCTGCAGCCGATGATCAATGATGCGGTCTACAACGGCCTCGGGGTCATCAAGCACAGCCCCATGGCCAGGCGCGATTTTTTGTAGTCCCAGTTCCTTTAAGCGGCGCAACGATGCCAGATACTGGTTCATGTTCCCATCGGGAGGATCGATAACCACGGTGGAGCCGCCCATTATGTGATCGCCGGTAAACAGCCAATTAAGTTCTTCATGCAGATAGCACAGATGATTGGAAGCATGGCCCGGAGTGTGGACAGCGCGCAGCGTAAACTCGTCTGTCGCCAAGCGATCACAGTCGTTCAGCACCCGCTCCGGAAAAAAACTTTGGTCCTGTGAGCCGCCGAAAGGTGGTGGCTGTCCCACCAGCTCTGCACCGGTAGCAGCGGCAAGTATCGCAGCAGCCGGCGAGTGATCCGGATGGGTGTGGGTCACGACAACCCAGCGAATGGTCCCGGCAACTGCAAGTTGAATCGCCTGGACGTGTTCGGGCATCAGCGGCCCGGGATCCAACACCGCCACCTGTTTTTCGCCAAACAAATAGGTGTTTGTGCCCGGTCCGGTCATCATGCCGGGATTTGGCGCCACGAGTCGGCGAACGCCCGGGGCGATTTGTGTTGTAGTCCTCGGTATCGATTTCTGGGTCACGCCGAATCTACGGGGTAGTCCCTATCGCCAGGTACTAGAAAACGCGTCTTGCCACCTTCCTCGACCATTATCGGCCGTACCATTGATATGCCATCGTGCCAACGCTCCCTGGCCCAGGTTTGTAATGCGCCCAGGTTGGAGAACTTCGCCAGCTGCTCGAGACTTTTGATGGTCGGAAATATCATTCTCATTTCGCCCTCATGGGCCTTTTCCAGTGCCCGTGCGGGCGTCAGCCAACGGCTGTCGACCAACTCCTGATGGTCAATGCGTGGTTGCTGGCCTTGTGGCAAGACGGCCAGAAAAAAGCGAGTCGAAAACCTTTCACGAATCTGGCGCAAATGCAGCGGCGCTTCCCAATGCGCAATGTAGTGCAGTTCATTGGCGGCCAGTACCAGGCCTGTTTCGCTCAACAACGCGGGCCAGCTCAGATCACCCTCGGACAATCGCGAGCGAAGCAGTTCCAAACTGATTCCGCGACCTGCATCGTCTGCACTCGCCCATCGTCCCTTCTTATCCTGCGCCAGCAATATGCCGATTTCCTCGAATAACTCCCTGGCCGCAGCGCTGTAAAAATCGAGTCCGCCGTGTTTAAGCTCGAAACGCTGATTTGCCTCGTCGGAAGTCAGGCCATTTATCAGGGCGTGCGATTCGCGGTCGACTTCACTCAACACCCCCCCCGGGAAAGCGTAGGCGCCACCAAACGCTGCCCGTTCGTGTCGCTGCACCATCAGTACCTCCGGGCCGTCGTCACCGTCCCGCACCAGTATCACGGTTGAGGATAGCCGCGCTGGCACCGGCGCGGTGTACTGTTCGGTCATTCCGCCGCCTGCATGGCCCGGATCAGTCCGCGAATTGGGAATTCGGGTTTACTCATAAAATGGGGGATAGCCATTCCGTGCCAGTGTAGTCGCCGTGAATGGAGTTGTCCTGCAGCAGCCCGCATGACGTCGTCCCGCATCCACCACGTGCCGCCGGTGGACGTGGAATTGCGTTAGGATTGACCACAAAACTACAAGGTCCAGTGTCGACGGACCGGAGTAAGCACATGCGGTATCTGCCAGTTCTGTTACTGATCCAATTCACGCTCCCGGTTTTTGCCGCGGGCGAGCCGGTTATCGACATGCATTTCCATGCCTGGCCGCGTGGAGCCGAAGGGCCGCCCGATCATCCCGAAAATCTCGAATACATGCGAACCCGCTTGCAAGAGGTGGAAAAGTCGAACGTCGTGCTTGCCGCAACCAGTGGCCCGCAGGAATTTCTCGAACGATGGAGCCGGGAAGCGCCAGATCGGCTGATCCTTGGGCCGGTATTTCCCTGCCATGACGGCTTGAATCCGAACCGGAACCAGTACAGATGTTTTACCGATGGCAGCGAATTTCCTGATCTTGCATGGCTCGAATCGCAATACACGAACGGCACTTATAAATTAATGGGGGAACTGCTGAACCAGTACGCGGGCATCCCTTACGATGATCCGCGTATGGCTCAATATTACGAACTGGCCGAGCGGCTCGAAATCCCGGTAGCAATTCATACGCATGCCGGGCCACCGATGACCGCCAGCAACTGCTGTCCGAATTTCCGTCTGTCGCTGGGAAACCCCTTGTCGCTGGAGGAAGTATTGGTGCGGTATCCCAAGCTGAGAGTGCAAATCATGCACGCAAACCCATTGGTTTATCCGATGGTTCTGGACATGATGATTCAGTACCCGAGGATCTATGTCGATGTCAGTCCATTTCAAAAAATCCTGCCGCGCGAACAATTCCACCGGTTGCTGGCGGCATTCAAAGAAGCGAGGTTGCTGAATCGGGTGATGTTTGGCAGCGACGGGGACGATTATGAATCGGCGCTGGGCGCGTACCGTTCAGCCGAGTTTCTCACCGACACTGATCTTCAGGGCATATTCTGCAAAAACGCCGCCCGATTTTTGCGCAGAGACGGTGTGTGTAGCCTCTAGCGCAGAGCAAAGCGCCAGACCTCAGATGAACCGAATATCCGCACTCAGTCTCGTCGCTATCAGCCTGGTCGCTGCAGGCTGTTCGTCTTCGGCCACAAAAAGCCTTCCGGCAGGCCAGTACTTTGTATCCGGAATTTACCAGGGCGGGCCAACCATTACCGAGCCGCGGCCGGTGCAGTCCAGCCTGATGGCTGTAACTAAGGGCGGGTTCCAGGTGGCCGACGGGACGGCTGCGTATGTTCTGCGCGTCACTCTCTCGCCGGACTTGCCGGAGCAGTTCTTTGCACGAGCGACATTTGAAAACCCGCAGGATTTCAGTGAGCCGTTCGTGGAGGAAGGGGAATTCTTACAGCGGCCAAGTATTCTGACACCGGCACATGGGCCGGTTAGTGGATTGGTCATGTTCAGAGAATATCGAATCACGGTGGAACTGTTTATGAATAAGGGCGACAGTGCGCCGCTGGACACGCTAACGCAGACCATTCGTTCCTATGTTGATACGCAGGGTGAAGAGCCATTGGTCTACAGTGAATTCGCACCTGCCAAATGATGACGTCCCCAGCTTGGAGAAGAGCCATGAGCAGACCAAAAATTCGCCATCTCGCTCTGTACACGCCGGACACGGATAAACTAGCCGCCTTCTACGTGAGCGTGTTCGACATGGAGATCAAGCTCCGGGCCGGGCCAATCGGGAAAGGCCCGGTATTTTTAAGCGATGGCTATATGAACCTCGCCATATTACCGGCAACGACCCAGGGAGAGGTCGCCGTTGGACTGAACCATTTTGGCTTTCTTATCGACGATATCGAGGCGCTCACGGAAAAATTGATTGCCGAAGGTGTCGAGAAGCCAACCATGCGACCGGCTGGCCGATATGCGGAGTTTCGCGCGGCAGATCCCCTGGGCAATGCATTTGATCTGTCGGAACATGGCTTCCAGGAAGATCAGGTCGCTCGTGATAAGCGGGCGACGGCTCACATGGATCCTACGGTCGGCCCGACCGAATCGTAAGTCCGTTGGATTGATCCACCGAACAGGCAAAGTGCGAAGAGCCGCAGTATGTTTAAGCTGATTCCGGCGCAGTATTCAAACGAAGACCGCCTGTCATACATCATTGCGCTGGGGGAATTGATTCCCGGTGCACTCGCGCTCGCAGCGCTGTTGCGAATAAGCTATTTCAGCGATATGCAAATCGATTCGATCTCGATGGATTTGCTGTCAGCTGCGGGCATACTCGGGATTCCCGGCGTGATCTTTGGCGGATGGATGTGTCTGCGGCGTATTGGACGCCCGGTATTTGGATTCATGGCATTGGGTCTCGGCTGTCTGGGGGTTGCCGCCTGGCCCATTGCGAATTACCTCAGCGGATTTGCAGCATTGGAGCAGCCGGTGTTGGAACGCGAGACTGTGGCTGAGGTTGAACCACCGTCGCAAGCGCCGCCCCCATTTCCGTCTGCCGGCGAATTGCTGCCCGAAGAATTTGATGGATTCTGGGAGCCGCGCTTCGATGACCTGGATGGAATTGTCGCCCGACGTATGCTTCGCGTGCTCGTCAGCCTCGGCGGCTATCAGTATTTTTTTGACGAGGGTCGTCCGCGAGGCGCAACTTTTGAGTTGTTGCAAAAGTTTGAAGATTTTTTGAACGAAAAACTAAAGCGCCGCACCCTCCGGGTAGAGGTGGTACCGGTGCCGGTGAGCCGTGATCAGCTGATCCGGGACCTGGTCGCCGGATATGCAGACATGGTTGCATCAGATTTGACGATCACTCCGGATCGGGCCGCTATCCTCGATTTCACCCGGCCGCTGCTAACCAATGTCAACGAAGTCATTGTTACCGGGCCGGCGGCGCCGCCGATCGAAGGACTTGAGGACCTCCGGGGGCTTGAAATCTTCGTGCGCCCTTCGAGCAGCTATGAACAACATCTGCGAGCATTGATAGAGCAGCTTGATGCAGACGCGAGCCCGCCGCCGGTTATCCGTGCGGCAGACGAACTGCTCGAGGCCGAAGACCTGATGGAAATGGTGGACGCTGGGTTGATTCCGGCGACTGTTATGGATGACTACAAGGCGGTTTTTTGGTCGGAGGTGTTTCCAAACGTCAAGGTTCGGGAAGATCTCATAGTCAATGAGGGTGGTTCCATCGCCTGGGCAGTGCGTAAAGACAATCCTGAACTCAAAGCTCTGTTAAACGAATTCCTCAGGAAATATGGCCGTGGAACTCTGTTTGGTAACGTCGTGTACGATCGATATTTGTCTGATGCTGAGCGGGTTCGTTGCGCCGCGTCCGGAAAAAGAAGCGCGGATGTGGAGGAAATGGCCGGGTTGTTTCAAAAGTACGGAGGACTGTACGACCTTGACTGGCTTATGCTGGCGGCACAGGCCTACCAGGAATCCGGCTTGCGGCAGAACCGTCGCAGCGGAGCAGGTGCCGTCGGTATCATGCAGGTGCGTCCGTCCACCGCAGCGGATCGAAACGTCGGCGTGGAAAACATTGACCAGCTCGAGAACAACATTCACGCTGGCGCCAAATATATGCGGTTTCTGTCAGACCGCTATTTCAGCGAGGACATGGACGCGGTCAATCGATGGTTATTCAGCTTGGCCGCCTATAATGCCGGCCCCGCACGTATTGCCAGAATCCGGCGCGAAGCCGCGATCGAGGGTCATGACCGCAATCAATGGTTCGACCAGGTCGAGATTACCGCAGCGCGCCGCATCGGTCGCGAGACGGTTCGTTACGTTGGAAACATCTACAAGTACTACGTTGGATACTCGCTGGCCGTGGCAAAGGGAGCGACGCAAGATGCGTTGTATGGTGCACAGCTGGGAGGTTGCATGGCGGAGGCGAGCTAACGAGGCGCGGCACATGTCGCCCGGGGCGAACCGCGCCGTTGCAAGGTGCTGACGTAGCGTTCAACGCAGAATGGAAAGCTGATCGATGAGCCGTTATTTCCTGGCCTGCATTCTGGTCATGTCACTGGTGGTGGCGTTCCTCACGATATACTTTTCCAGAGCGGTTACCCCGAACCGGTTTGTCGTTTTGGAGGGCGAGTTTGAATCATTGAAAATTGGCGCAACAAAATCCGCTTTGCTGGAGGTGCTGAAAGAACAAAAAGCCTCGTTGATCCCACTGTCCGGCGTGGAATCCGAAGCGCCGCATGAGATAGATACGATTCGATTGACTGACGAGGACCTCGAGATCCTCGATGCTGCGCCCTCTTGGCAAAGTAACGACATCGGCACCAGCGCCTGTCCGAACGACCGCAGTGGCGTGTCTACGCTTCGATTCGACGGCAGTAAATTGCGCCGCATCGAAATCGTTTGCGTGTTGACGGGAGGCGCCGGAGACAGTTAAGGGCATCGGATTGGCGTTACCCTAGCGCGGGAGATTTCAGGACGGCACACGTGAACAAGGAATAAGCAAATGAATCGCCAGCAGATCTGGTCAACAGTCACTGCCTGTGTCATTACCATGCTGTTTTTCTCGGCCGTGATGGCTCTGGGCATCGGCTTGGTAGTGCTCAATGAGCGGTCGGCACCGGACTTCCCCTGGTTTCCCATCCCGATCATCGGGCTATTGATCGCGGCCATTGTTGGTATGCAGCGCTGGCGCCCCATCGGGTTGGAGATACCGAGGGACATTCCGTGGGGGCGCGTGTATGGGTTTGCTGCGGCGATCACCGTGGTCGGCATCGTCGTCTGCATCCTGCAGGGGGCATTTCACGGGTATGTGCGCGTATCGGAGGGCGTGCAGGCCGAGGTCAGCACGGCATTCGCTTTCTTATATTGGTTCGTCATGGCGCTATTCGCGGCGGTGCTCGCGGAAGCGGCTTTTCGTGGCGTTATGCAGACTCGTTTGATGGCAGTTATGGGTGTCTGGCCCGCGATCGTGATCGTCAGCATCGTCAATACAGCAGCGCATCGCTGGAACATCGAACTTTTCCAACAGTGGCTGGGGCTATTCGTAACACTGGCGGGCTGGGGATATTTGCGTTACCTGGGCCGTTCGCTAGTGCCTCCAATCGTCGCCCACGGCGTGACCAATTTTCTGCTGGCTTTCGGCCTGTGGACTTGGGGCCCGTTCGACCAGGGTGCGCTGGGAACAGGCTCGCTTGTTTTAATCGCTGCCACCGGTGTCGTCGCCCTGATCATCGCTATTTTCCTGGCGCGTAGTGTGAATACAAAACGAGAATCGAGTGATCAACCGGCGTACGCCGAATCTTCCGGTTGAGGACGACAACGGAAAAACGGCTGGTTGGCTTATCGCACCGTGGCATCTTTACGAATCGCGCACACTTATGATTTCGGAACCTTCGCAGCGATGAAGTCGTTGCTCGAAAGTGAAGGAGTGACCGTTCTCGAAATCGCCATAGGTGGACACCTGGCCATTGCCGGCGCCGATCAGGGGTATTATCTGCAAGTCCTTCCGGAAGATCGTGTCAAGGCACGTACCATTCTTCGGAATAACGACCTCGGTAAATACATCTTCCAGGAAGAACGCTGAGGGGCGCCCGGCGTGCTAGTCGAAATTCGGTGGCCGGCAAAAATCCGGGCGGAAATGGGTGCCGAGCTTGGGTTATAGTTAGAGCCGATTCCATCGGCAGGGGAATCGGAGGACCAAAGGGAGCGACGATGCCAAGCAGAGAGGCAAACGGGAAGGAGACAACGATCGCCTTCCTTCTGGCGGTGATATTCGGGTTGGGCTCGTTATTTTACTCGTTCGCCACTGCCGGCGATCTCTTCTCTGTCCCTGCAATTGCACTCGCGTTGGCCGCCGTGCATTACTTAGCGGTTCTATATGTATTTATCCGTACCGACAAGCACGCTCGATGGCTTCTGTTATTTCTCAGCGTGCCGTTGGCATTCGTATCCTTGGACAACCTCGGGTGGTTACTTGGCGAACTCGGTGGTCCGTCGCTTCGTCTTTTTGGCTAAGCATTAATAATGCCCGGCTGAGGAACTCGAAAATTTGGGATGAAGATTTGATGCGCGCCCTGCCCCGTAGTTAGCCGCTGCCAACAGGGCATGACAGGGGGAAATCCGATGAAAAGGATTCAAACATTACTGAAGAAGAAAG
>JAUWKW010000010.1 GCA_030614035.1 Chromatiales bacterium
CTATCGTCCTGACAGGGAGCTTTGTACCCTGCTGGTGGCCAGCAAACTCGGACGGGGATCACACTTCGTTTCGGCTCGGACGAGACGACCCGATGGGCGGCATACCGTAGGTGACAAGCGGCTTTAAGGCTGGTTGTCGACGGTCGGAGTTGCTGCGCCAAACCCGGTTTTTGCGCCGGGCTGCGGCCGGGTTAAGTTAAATGACGCTGCAGGGCAACAGCCGCTGCGGCGCTGGCCGGACCGATTTCGGCAGAACTAATGGGTGCGTATTGCAGGGTTGTGGTGCCAGCGATGGTGAATGCTGTGCTTTTTTTATCTGTTATTTGGCAAGCCCGTCGCGACGCAGCCGCTGGCCGATTTTTACGCTGGTGTTTTCGACAATGTCGAAGACAACCGAGTTGTAGTCGGTATTTTTATCGCTGGTGACGGTTTCAATGCTGTAAACGAGCGTTCCACCGGCTGTTTCGTACAGGTTCGACGACAGCACGAAAGATATTTTGGCCTGGAGATACCCGGGGTTCTCGACGTCTTTGTAATCGTAACGGAAGAAATCGACGATATCTCCACCCTTAGCCTGAGCCTGGACGTCAACCCGGCTGTCGATTTCCTTGGCCTGCACCGTCGTATTCGTCAGGCGTGTGACCAACACGGCGTCAGCCTGGATCTTGTCGCCCGCCGCGTCCACCGATGCGTCTGTTAGCGCCGTATCGGCATCCATGATCTCGATGCTGGAAATGGCCTCGGTGCGATTCCCCGTCAGTGCGTCGACCACGGCTGACTCGAAGCCCCGCCGGCGGAACTGGTCTTCGCTTACTCCGACGACCAGGATCCGATCGAATGTCCTGCGCTTGTAAGCTTCATCATGCCAGGTGGTCGTCATTTGGGTTGAACCGGCGCAAGCGCTTAGGAGCGCGCATATCAGGATCAGGCTGTTGGCTTTGACTGTCATTCAGTCCGTGCTCCCGTCAGCCGGTGGTGCAAAAACCTGCTGCAGCGAGGCCGACGGTTGCAGGAATTATACTTGCTCAGGCGGGCTGCACCGCATACCCTCTTTATGGGTCTGCGCCGGTCCCCCCGCGGCGGCCAGCCGTGAACCCCGTCAGACCCGGGAGGGAGCAGCGGTAGCGGTGATGCCGGGCGCCGGGGTGCGGCTGGCGCGGACACGCTCGCTGCCGGCAGCGCTTAGCCGGAACCGGTGGAAGTTCAGGCAAAACAATCAATGACTTATCTCGCACTCGCGCGAAAATGGCGCCCCAAAAACTTCGACGAAATGGTCGGCCAGGAACACGTTGTCCGGGCCCTGTCCAACGCACTCGATTCGGGACGGGTGCACCATGCTTATTTGTTCGCCGGCACACGCGGCGTCGGCAAAACCACGGTGGCCCGGATATTTGCCAAGGCACTGAATTGCGAACAGGGTGTGTCGGCCAAACCATGCTGCGAATGTGGCGCCTGCACCGGCATCGATGCCGGCCGGTTCTTCGACCTGATCGAGGTCGATGCCGCTTCGCGCACCAAGGTAGACGACACCCGTGAATTACTCGAGAACGTTCAATACACGCCGACGTCGGGTCGCTACAAAGTCTATCTTATCGACGAAGTCCATATGCTTTCGAATCACTCCTTCAATGCGTTGTTGAAAACGCTGGAGGAGCCACCGCCGCACGTCAAGTTTCTGTTCGCGACCACCAACCCACAGAAATTACCGGTGACGGTATTGTCCCGTTGCCTGCAGTTCAACCTCAAACGCTTGCCGTCGGCGCAAATCGTCGAACGAATGGTCCACATCTGCGCGGACGAGGGCACGGATGCCGATCCCGCGGCTCTTGCGCGGCTGGCACGCAGCGCGTCCGGAAGCATGCGCGCCGCGCTGAGTCTGCTCGATCAGGCACTGGCCTATGGCCTGGATACGCTGGTGGATCAGGATGTGGCCGACATGCTCGGCAGTATGGACCCGCGGCATATCAATGCCTTGCTGGCCGCGTTGTCGTCGGGTGACCCGGCAGCATTGATCGCGGAAATTCGCGAACTGGACAGCCTGGTCCCGGACTACGCAGCGGTGCTGGATGATCTGGCGACGCAATTGCAGCATATCGCCGTGACCCAGTTCGCCGGCGTCGAGAGCCTGGACGAAGATCTGGATCAGGCGACTCTGCAACAGTTTGCCGAATCGATGGATTCAGACCTGGTGCAGTTGTATTACCAGATCGCCGTGACCGGGCGCCGCGACCTGGAACTGGCACCGGATCCACGGCTGGGTTTCGAAATGAGCTTGTTGCGCATGCTGGCATTTCGGCCCGGCGATGCGCCCGCTGTTACGGCCAGACCCGTCGCAAAAACGACGTCCCCGCAACGCCAGCCCGTCGATACGCCGCAGTCAGCCGGCTCAGCCGGCAAGCAGCCGGAGGTTCCCGACGATTCCGACTGGCCAGGAGTCGTGGAATCGCTGGCAATCGATGGCGCCGCGCGGCAACTGGCCGAAAACTGTGCGCTGGAATCCAGCACGCCGTTTGAACTGAGCCTCAGCCTTGACGAGCGCAATCAGCATTTGCTTACGGATCAGCTGAAATCCCGGCTGATCGATGCGTTGCGGGCGCGACTGGGCACAGGTCTGAACGTCAGTTTCACGATGCGTGAGCACGGCGGTGAAACGGTAGCGGCCCGGGATGCCCGCCGCGCCGAACAGGATCTTGAGCAAGCGAAAACCGCGATCGAGACCGATCCCAACGTTCGCAAGCTGGTGGATCTGTTTGGGGCAGAGATAGATGCGGACTCGGTGCGGCCGGCCCCGCCGGAGAGCCGTCGGGACTAAATCCAACGCAGCACATCGCGCCTGCCGCACACGGACAGCAGGTTTTTACGCAGAGGCGAATTCCGCAATGAAGAACCAGTTAGGCCAACTGATGAAACAAGCCCAGCAGATGCAGGAGCAGATGCAAGAGGCACAGGCAGCGCTCGCCGATCTCGAGGTGCAGGGCGAGGCCGGTGGTGGCATGGTTAAACTGAAGATGACTTGTCGCCACGAGGTGCGCGGTATCGATATAGATAGCGCACTCTTCGGCGAAGATCGCGACATGCTGGAAGACATTCTGACCGCTGCGTTTAACGATGCACTGAGGAAAGTCGACAGCACGATCCAGGACAAGTACTCAGGCATGACGACCGGCCTTAACCTTCCCGGCGGATTCAAGCTGCCGTTCTGATTTCACTCTGTCGTGTATTCCCCGTCATTACAGCAATTGCTTGACGCACTGCGGTGTCTTCCCGGGGTCGGGCCCAAGACCGCTCAACGCATGGCATTTCATTTGTTGGACCGGGACCGGCACGGCGGCGAGACGCTGGTGACTGCGTTGGAGAACGCTCTAAGAGCTATCGGACATTGCGAGCGTTGCCGGATGTTGGCCGATAACGCTTTGTGCCAGATCTGCGACACGCCAGGTCGTGACCACGCACTGATATGCGTCGTCGAGTCGCCGGCCGACGTGGTCGCAGTGGAAGACTCCGGCAGCTATCGCGGCCGCTACTTCGTGCTGATGGGGCGCCTCTCGCCGCTGGACGGCATCGGTCCCGATGAACTGGGCCTGGATCTGTTCGAAGAGCAGATTGCTGGCGCAGACATCCGGGAGATCATCCTGGCCACCAGCTCTACCGTGGAAGGCGAAGCCACCGCCGGTTACCTCGCAGCGCTGGCAAAAAATCATGCCGTTGCGGTCACGCGAATCGCGCATGGCGTGCCGCTGGGCGGTGAACTCGAATATGTCGACAGCAACACGCTTTCGCGGGCCATTTCCGCACGACGTGCATTGGATACCGAATGACGGCGTTTCAGACTGAACCGCTAGCTGTAATATTTTTCATCCGTTTGTAACTTGCATACCTGCGAGGACTGAGGTCACCGTCAGCGGTGGCTTGTTTGACGGCGCAGTCGGGTTCGCGCAGGTGTTGGCAATTCGCAAAACGACACCGGTCGGCAAGTGCGACGATTTCCGGAAACCCGAGCTGCACTTCGCTGGATGCGCTGATGTTCGGCACGAACTCGCGCACTCCTGGCGAATCAATCAGGCGCGTGCCGTCGGCCAGACGATGCATGATGGTTGCCGACGTGGTGTGTTTGCCTTCCGCACTGGCATCGGACAGTGCGCCTACCGCGGCAGCGGCATCACCGACCAGCGCGTTAATCAGCGACGACTTGCCCACACCCGACTGTCCCACGAGCATGCTGGTGTGTCCCGTCAGCAAGCTGGTCAGATCCGCGACGTTGCCGCCAGGCTCAGCGCAGGTCTGTACGACCACGTAACCGAGTTGGCGGTATTCGTCCAGGGCAGCCCGAAGCGCATCATTGTGTTGCAGGTCGGTCTTGTTGCAGACCACCACCGGATTACAATCCATCAGCGTAGCGGCGCAGAGGAATCGATCGGCCAGAAACAGGTCTGGTTCAGGAGTAGGGGCCAGCACGACCATCAATTGGGTCAGGTTGGCTGCAATGATTTCCACGCGCCCCTTTGGATCGAATCGCTGAAGCGCGTTCTCGCGTGACAGGATGTCGGTGATCAGTGCTTCGTGGGACTGGGGCGGCTGTTTCCACTGGACCCGATCACCGCACACGGCTTTGAGCCGTCGTCCTTTCAGTAAGTAAGGGAGCGTTTCCCCTTCGGCCGTCTCAAGCCTGCCCCGGTTGCCGAAAGCCGCCACGACCAAGCCATCTGAATCGGGATTTCCGTCGGTCATAACGATTCGGTCAGCCTCGACCGGCGCCCCGATAGCGTCTGCTAGAATTCGCCGCAACCTCTGTCTTATCTGGAGCAATAATCATGACTGTTCAGTCTGGGCGATTGGTCTGGATCGATCTGGAAATGACCGGCCTGGATTCCAGGCGCGATTCTATCATCGAGATCGCAACTGTCGTGACTGACCAGAACCTCGATATCGTGGCCGAAGGTCCAGCGTTAGCAATTCACCAGCCCGATGCCTGCCTTGATGCAATGGATGAATGGAACACCCGGCAGCATGGGCAATCAGGCCTCACCCAGCGCGTTAAAGAAAGCACCACCAGTGCCGGGGAAGCCGAGCAGCAAACGCTGGATTTTCTGTCTGCGCTGGTTGAAAACGGTAGTTCGCCGATGGCCGGTAACAGCATCTGCCAGGATCGGCGATTTCTTGCGCGCGAAATGCCGGACCTGGAGGCGTTTTTTCATTACCGGAATCTTGATGTCAGTTCGCTGAAAATTCTGGCGGGGATGTGGGCTCCGGACGTGCTGGCGGGAGTGGCAAAGAAATCCGAGCATCTCGCCCTGGCTG
Organism: Chromatiales bacterium; assembly: GCA_030614035.1. Classification (GTDB taxonomy): domain Bacteria; phylum Pseudomonadota; class Gammaproteobacteria; order Steroidobacterales; genus JAPUGB01. The sequence continues at coordinate 5,299 of JAUWKW010000010.1, forward strand.
ATATCAAGGATTCGATTGCCGAGCTGAAGCACTATCGCCAGCATCTGCTGCGCAGTGAATAAACAGATCGCGCGCGGTAATCAGAATGAAGCAATGAACAGTCCGGCCCGCCGATTAAAAGCCTGTTTATGCTAGAGTCTTGCACCAGCGTATGGGGTCATTTATTTTAGCGCACATGTTCTGGATTGCTCGCATTGCACGGCCGCAGTGGAATAACGGCGTCAAATTATTGTTGGCGGCCGCCGCTCTTTGTTTTGTGCAGCTGCCGGTGCTGGCGCAGGGCAATGACTCGTGGATATCTGATCAGTTCGAAGTCACGTTACGAACTGGAAAAAGTACTCAACAGAGCATCATAAGAGTATTGCCCAGCGGCACCAAGGTGACCGTACTCGATCAGGATGAAGAGTCCGGGTACACCATGGTCCAGACTCCGAACGGGACCGAAGGCTGGTTGCTCACGCGTTACCTGATGTCCAGCCCGACGGCGCGGCTACAGCTACCGCAGTTGCAGACTCGATTGAGTAACAGTGAAGAGAGGGTAAAGCAGCTGCAAGCGGAGATTCGGGGACTCGAACAAGGACGAAGCCAACTCGAGACTCAGCTCGGTAGATCGGAATCGTCGTCGCGTGGTTTGCAGGAGCAGCTGGATGAAATTCGGGAGTTGTCGACCGACACGATTCGACTGGACGACCAGAATAAGCGGCTCAAACAACAATTGATCGATAACGAGCTGCATATTGACGAACTCGAATCGGAGAACCGTAGACTGTCGGCAAGATCGGACCGGGAATGGTTCATCGTCGGCGCTGCAGTGGTCACGTTTGGAGTATTACTGGGCCTGATAATTCCCCGCTTGCGTTTACGGAAAAAATCCAGCTGGGGTGATTTTTAGTCCGGTTACCACCGGCAACAAATCAAACTGATTCGCCAGCAAGCATCATCCAGGTTTCGACCACGCTGTCCGGGTTCAAAGACATGCTCTCGATTCCCTGGTCGACCAGCCACTTGGCCAGTTCGGGGTGGTCCGAGGGTCCTTGCCCACAGATACCGATATATTTTCCCTGGCGTTTGCAGGCATCGATTGCCATTTTCAGCAGAGCCTTCACCGCCTCATCCCGTTCGTCGAAAAGATCCGCGATCAGTCCGGAATCCCTGTCCAGTCCCAGGGTTAGCTGTGTCATGTCGTTCGAACCGATCGACATGCCGTCGAAGTATTGAAGAAACTGGTCTGCAAGCAGCGCGTTCGATGGCAGTTCGCACATCATGATGACACGCAGGTCGTTCTCGCCCCTGGCGAGCCCCATTTGAGCTAATAAGCTGGTGACCTCCTCAGCTTCTTTGATAGTCCGGACGCACGGGACCATCAGCTCGACGTTGGCGCGTCCCATGTCTTCGCGCACTCGCTTAATTGCGCGGCATTCCATTTCGAAACAGTCCTGAAAACCCGGGTCCCGGTACCGCGACGCACCGCGGAAACCGAGCATCGGGTTTTCTTCCTTGGGTTCGTATTGCTGTCCGCCAATCAGGTTGGCGTATTCGTTCGACTTGAAATCCGACAAGCGCACGATGACCGGTGCTGGGGCAAATGCGGCAGCTATGCAGGCAATACCCTCGCTCAACTTGTCCACGAAAAATTCAACCGGCTGATCATACCCGGCCATCTGTTGCCGGATGGTCTGCTGAACATCCGGACGAAGTTTGTCGAATTCCAGAAGCGCTTTTGGATGCACACCGATAGTCCGGTTAATAATAAACTCCAGACGCGCAAGCCCCACTCCGGAGTTAGGTAGATTAGCGAAGTCGAAGGCCCGATCTGGATTCGCGATGTTCATCATGATTTTGACCGGGATTTCGGGCAGCTTGTCCAGTTCGATCCGCTGTTGCGAGAAATCCAGCACACCCTTGTAAACGTAACCTTCATCGCCCTCGGCGCAGGAGACGGTGACCGGAACGCCGTCGCTTATATCATCCGTGGCAGTTCCGCAGCCCACGACCGCGGGAATTCCCAGTTCCCGCGCGATAATCGCAGCGTGACAAGTGCGACCGCCGCGATTCGTCACGATGGCGGAAGCTCGTTTCATAACCGGCTCCCAGTTTGGATCGGTCATGTCGGCGACTAATACATCGCCTTGCTCGATCCGGGTCATATCCTCGATTTTGTCGATGACCTTGGCATTCCCGGCGCCGATTTTTTGACCAATACTCCGGCCCTCGGCCAGAACCTTCGACCGGTTCTTGAGGGTGAAGCGCTGGATTGTTGTCCCGTTGCGACTTTGAACCGTCTCGGGTCGCGCCTGCAGCAGGTATAGCTGGCCGTCTTTACCGTCTTTGGCCCATTCAATGTCCATCGGCCGACCATAGTGGTCTTCGATTATCAGTGAATAGCGCGCTAGCAGTTCCACATCCTCGTCGGATAGGCAAAAGCGTGCGGAATCAGCCGGAGCAACGTCGACCGTTGCAATGCTCGAACCCTCGGACGGGTTGTCGCTGTAAATCATTTTGATGGCTTTAGCGCCGAGGTTTTTCTTTACCAGAGCTCGTTTCCCGGCCTTCAATGCTGGCTTGTACACGTAGAACTCGTCTGGATTGACTGCGCCCTGCACGACGGTCTCTCCGAGGCCATAGGATGCGGTGATGAAAACCAGGTCCGTGAAACCCGATTCGGTATCAAGTGTGAACATGACGCCACTGGAAGCAAGGTCACTACGCACCATGTGCTGAACGCCGACCGACAAGGCGACGTGATTGTGATCGAACCCGTGGTGAACCCGGTATGCGATAGCGCGATCCGTGTATAAAGACGCATACACCTGTTGAATTGAGGTTAGTAAGCGGTCCAGGCCACGCACATTGAGGAAGGTTTCCTGCTGGCCGGCAAACGACGCTTCCGGCAGATCTTCCGCCGTCGCTGACGAACGCACGGCAACCGACGTGTTTTCGCCTTGCCCGTTGGTCATCTTTTTCCAGGCGTCAGTGACCTCGGATCGCAGCTTCCCGGGCAGGTTGGCAGCGAGTATCCATTCGCGAATCTGCGCCCCGCATTCGGCCAGTTTGTTCACGTCATCAACATTGAGGGTGCTCAGCAGTGCCCCAATACGTGTGTCGAGTTCGTCCTGGCTGAGAAAATCCCGGTACGCCTGCGCCGTTGTGGCGAAACCGCCGGGCACGCGCACACCGGCATCTGACAGCCCCCCAATCATCTCTCCCAGGGAAGCGTTTTTGCCCCCGACAATCTCGATGTCTCCGATGCCAACGCGTTCAAACGGGACTACGTAGGAATCCAAAAGACTCTCCCTTGTGCTGAGCCCACAGACGTGGACAATCGTAGCCTTGGATTGTTGAGCATGATGTTGAGCACGTGAGTCGCCGTACCATTTTTTTCGTATCGGATCAGACCGGAGTCACCGCGGAAACGCTTGGACACAGTCTACTTACTCAGTTTGACGGCGAAGATTTTAACCAGGTCACTCTGCCATTTATAGATACCATTGACAAGGCAGACGCTGCCGTTCGCCAGATCAACGCGGTGGCCGAGGCTGAAGATGCGCGGCCGATCATCTTCAGCACCTTGGTGCAGGATCATCTTCGGGAACGGTTTTTGCCCGCCGCCGGGCTCCTTCTGGATTTCTTCGAAACTTTCTTGAGTCCCCTCGAGCACGAGCTGCATGTCAAGTCAAACCACACAACCGGCAAGGCACATGGGCTGGGCGATGCTGAGCAATACGACCAGCGCATTGCGGCGACGAATTTCGCGCTCGACAACGATGACGGCGCGAGAGTTCGCGATTACGATCGGGCGGACATCATACTGATTGGTGTGTCACGTTCAGGAAAGACGCCGACCTGCTTGTACCTGGCGCTGAGTTACGGCGTATTTGCCGCCAACTTCCCGCTGTCGGAGGATGAGCTCGAGTCCGGTACGCTACCTTCCGTTCTGGATCAGTACCGCGAGAAACTGTACGGGCTAACGATCGAGGCTAATCGCTTACAGCAGATTCGCAAGGAACGACGACCGCTGGGGCGGTACGCCGCCATGCAACAGGTCAGCTATGAAATTCGGGCAGCAGAATCGTTGTTCCGCCGCTATCAAATTTCCTACGTTGATACCACCGAATCCTCCATCGAGGAGATTGCCAGCACGATTCTGAACAGCACCGGCGTTGAACGCAGAACCCGACCCTGATCGGGTCGAACAGCCAATTCAATCAAGCGAATCGTTCAGCGTTTCCGGCGATTTTTTTTGTTGCGCGGTAGTTTCCTGACAGTGCTGTGCGTTAAACACACAGCAAACAAGTTAGTCAAGTACTAAAAGTATTTTGTCGGCTGTGTCGCAGAAGTAAAAAGATGATGCTGTGCTATAGTGCGTTCATGCTGGCAGATAGCTACATCGTCCCGGAATGTATCGCGCAGCCCCGAAGTTTCGGCGGCCTGATGGCTTTATATGAAGGAAACTACATTAAGCTTAATGCGCTGATTGCAGAGTTGGGTCAGCAGTCCGGACAATTCATGTCGTACACCGCAAACGACTGCGACCTCCGTCTGATCATAGAGACTAGAACCCGGTATACCTGCCTGATGCGCTTGACCTACCTGTTCCCTGTTTCTGGAACAACTGTGGCCGATCCCGATCTCTGCACGAAAGTTTATTTTGATGCCAGAATGGCCGAAGTACGCAGTTGGGCGAAACACCATCGGCACGAGGTTCTGCGGAATCTGGATCATCGCTACAGCCGTGAACTGGATCGCCGCTGGTCTCGTAACATGATGCTCAGCAAGTGGCTCGACTATCTATCGGACATGGGTCACGCCTTTCCTGCCCGCCAAATCGCCTAGTATTTGATATTCGTACCAAATATGTCGATTACCTCATAGTTTGAGGCTTGATATTTCGTTAAATTGCCGGCGCAGCCTCGCCCATGTGGCAGAGCTGCCTATCATCAATCCTAGGTGCGGCGACGGATACGATGGCTACACTTGCAACGCAGTTATTTTCCCGGGAAGAGGGGCAGGAAGAAGACGAGCGACTTCTCAGTCTCTTCAAGAATCGCGTTGAGCTGAAAAAAGAGTTTGCCAAACTCCGCAGCGAGCGCGAGAAGCTTGGTGATCAGCTCAAGCAGCAGGAAAACGCCACCCTAAGAGCTCAACAGAAACTGGAGCAGTTGGAAGGCCTTTTGGCCGATCAAGAATGCGCCGGCAATGCAATCGTTTTCTATCAGCTGCGGGGAGTTTGGCAAAACTGCCGTCGCCGGATGCGTGCTTTCGCGGGCGAGTTAAGTAACGGTTGGAAAGAGCGCGAGCACCAGCAACAGATAGCGGCATTTGAAAAACAGCGTGCGACCACATTAAATGAAATTCAGAACAAGATAGATGAGCTCGGCCAAAAACGTGCTCATGTTACTGCGGAGATCGGTACGGTCGAAGCGAGCCGCAAAAATCACCGCTGGTTCTGGAATTTCTTCAAGCGCCGGGAACTCAAAGTCAAGGCCGACGGATTATACGCAGCGCAGAGCGCTATCGACGAGCGGATCGGTGAATTGGACGGGACGCGTGAATCCTGTTCGGAGCAGCCGCAACCCGCGTTTCCGGGCATATCTATCTCCGGCCTGCGTTCGATTAACCTGGCAATTATCGCCCTTGCTCAGGAACTGTATCTGCACTTCTCCGCAGGAGAGTTCAGCAATCTAGCTCGGGAAGCATCTATTCGCCAGGTCGGCGATGCGCAGTATGGCGATCCGAACGAATGTCGCGATTTGAGCAAGAGAATTGATGCATGTGTTAAAGCGCTCGAAGAGAGTGCCGACCTGGCACCGAGGGTTCAGATTCGCGCACAACACCTTAAGGGCCAGGTCGAATATCGTCGTGATACCGATACCGTGCCCGTGGCCGGCGATCTTGCGGAGATGCTCCGCAGCGTGGAACAAGGGAATGCAGCCGGTCAGATTAGCGTCAACGTTCTGGCCGAAGAGTTCTGGGACATCTTCACCATCCTGCTGACCTGATTTGCCACGCTCCGCGAACGAGCGGCGCGAATCAGTTCACTGATATCAATGCAGGCTAAGGTCGGTCAGAAATGCCGGCTCGCCGGAATTCAGCAGCGCCAGGTCGGTGGCGATCTCCGCGGCTTGCTGCAGCAGGATATCCGGGCGCTCTGCTTCGTCAAGCTCCTCAGCTGACTCCAGTGGTTCAAGCCCGAGCGCCGCGCGACGGTCGTTTTCGCGATCTAAACGGGCCTGACGGCGAGCATCCATTTCGGCGCGGCGGACCTCCAGGTTCAAGGATACGGAGTTCTGCGTCCGGATCGCGTCCAGCGCTGCAATGTCTTGCACCAGGTACTGAAAATCCGGGTCCCCAACGGAGCGTACCTGCTGGCCTTCGCTAAGAGACACGATGGTGTTGTCCAGCGGCAATTCCGAACTGAACCGGGTGGCCGTGATCTGGTCCCAGGGCAGAGCGCCAGGCCGGCTGCTCTCGCCAACGTCGTTGGTATCCAGCAGTGACGGAAGTTCGATATCGGGAATGACACCCCGGTGCTGGGTGCTATCACCTGTCACCCGATAATACTTTCCTATCGTTAGCGTCAATTGCCCCAGCCCGGGTTCCAGATCTTTTCGCGTGTATTGATCCAACACGTAGAGATTCTGGACGGTCCCTTTGCCAAACGTCTGTTGGCCGATCACGACGCCGCGACGATAGTCCTGGATTGCGGCGGCAAAAATCTCCGATGCGGAAGCGCTGTAGCGGTCAACGAGCACGACCAGAGGACCGTCATAAGCCGTTGACGGTTCAGGATCCTTAAGGACCTCGATGCGCCCGTTGGTATCCCGGAGCTGGACAACGGGCCCGGATTCGATGAATAAACCACTCAGCGAAGTTGCTTCTGAAAGGTGCCCTCCGCCGTTTCCGCGCAAGTCAATGACCAATCCGTCGACGTTCTCACCTTCCAATTCTTCGATTAGCCGGCGAACATCCCGCGTCGTGCTGACAAAATCTTTTTCGCCGCGGCTACGTGCGGCGAAATCCTGGTAGAAGCTGGGCACCTCAATGATTCCAACGCGAAAGCTCTGCGTATCCCGCTCGATGTCGAGTACCGAGCTTTTCGCTGCCTGTTCTTCCAGCTTGATTTTGTCGCGCACGAGGTCGAGCTCGTAATCTGCCTCGCCCGGTGCGGTGTCGCCCGGCAAAATCTGCAGGCGGACCATCGTCCCGCTCGCGCCGCGAATTAGCTGTACGACCTCATCGAGCTGCCAGCCGATGACATCGACCATCGACCCATCATCTCCCTGGCCGACAGCAATGATCCGATCTTTGGGCTTCATCCGTCCATCGATCGCCGCCGGACCACCGGGGATGATACCCAGTACCGTCACGTATTCCTCGTCCAGCTGAAGTGAGGCACCAATCCCCTGGTAAGACAGGCTCATCTGGATCCGATATTCCTCGGAATGCCGCGGGGACATGTAACTCGAATGCGGGTCCAGCGTGCGTGCAAATGAATTGATGAAGTTCTCGAATACGTCGTCGGCATCCAGCTGGTTTATGCGTTTCAGAACCTGCTTGTATCTCTTGGCCAGGATCTCTTCGCTTTCTTCGTAGGTTTTATCCGTGAGGGCCAGGCTCAAGAGGTCATTCTTTACACGCAGACGCCATAGTTCCCGCCTTTGGGCGGTGTCAGCGGGCCAGGGCATGTCTGTTCTGTCGAACACGTAATACTCGTCGATTTCGAAATCTGGCTCTTGATCGAGCAGGCCAATCGCGTAGTTCAACTGTTGCTGTGCACGCAATCGGTACAGGCGAAAAATATCGAACACCGGCTCCATGTCACCTGACTTGAGTATGTCGTCCAGCTCGTACTGGTATTTTGAGAAGTAGGCGATGTCCGGCTCCAAAAAATAGTGTCGGTTGCCATCCAGGGCATCGATATAGTTATCCAGCAGTTGCTCAGACAGCCGGTCGTCGATCACTGACCGGGAGTAGTGGGCCCGTTCGGCAAACTTGGCGACCAACTGGGATACTTCATACTGCCGCTGAGTTGACTGGAGAATACTCGGGACGTCTGCCGAGTCGTCGGTCTGTGCGCTGGCGAGTGGACTAAAGAGCGCCAGGCTGGCGGCGATGACAATGGCACAGCGGCGAAGATGCTGCAGGCCTGCCAAGCTTGGTTTGTTTGTTGAAATCATTGAGTAATCTGACTATTCGGTTTGCCAAACAGTTCAACCAGCCATATGGGGCGCCTAGGCTAGTCGGAACACCCTGAGGAAGCAATGTCTGACTGCTCAGA
>JAUWKW010000082.1 GCA_030614035.1 Chromatiales bacterium
AATTTAAGTCACCCACTACGACCAGATTGTTCGTTTTCGCGCCCGATTTGCGCGCGGTATTTTGTTATGGAGGCCAAACATGGCTATAGGAACTGTTAAATGGTTTAACCCCGCCAAGGGGTTTGGATTCATCCAGCCGGAATCCGGCGACAACGATGTTTTCGTACACGTCAGTGCGGTTGAGGCGGCCGGCATGGGCACGCTGGCCGAAGGTCAGCGCGTCAGCTACGACGTCGTCACCGAGCGCGGCAAAACCGCGGCTGGCAACCTGAAAGCAGCCTGACCACGCAAACGTGGTGCTGTGAAGCGCCCGTTTCGTGACTAAGGAGGCGGTCCTTTGGGGCCGCCTTTTTTATTCCTGTCTTGCTCGCGCAAGCCGCGAGGCCATCGTCCTGAACGTCCGCTTATGGCCGAAAGCAGACAGTCCTGAGGGTGTTTAGTCCGTGCCGATTCGCTGAATTTGCGACTGGATGTCTTTCCTGGCTTCGCTGACCAACTGAATGTTAATACCAGTGGCGGGATCGAGCCTCAGCCGAGACGTTTCTCGAGTTCGGGAATGATTTCAAATAGGTCGCCGACCAGTCCAATGTCTGCGATCTCGAAGATTGGTGCTTCGGGGTCTTTATTTACAGCGACGATGGTGCCGGCATCCTTGATCCCGGTCAGGTGTTGTATCGCGCCTGAAATTCCAAACGCGATATACAGGTCCGGAGCGATGATTTTTCCGGTTTGACCAATCTGCATGTCGTTCGGCACGAAACCGGCGTCAACCGCGGCACGCGATGCACCGACTCCGGCTCCGAGCTTGTCCGCGAGCTTGTACAGTATTTCGAAGTTATCGCTGCTGCCGACGCCACGGCCGCCGGATATCACGACGCGGGCACTTTGCAGATCGGGCCGTTCTCCGACGTCTGATTTCAGCTCCACGAACCGGGTATGCGACGGCGCTTCGGCACTTGGCGAGGCGCTTTCGACCGATGCGGAGTTACCTGTTTCTGCGGCGCTATACGACGCCACTCGAACGGTGGCAACAACGGTTTGATTCGCCGGTACTTCGACAGTAAGGATCGCATTGCCGGCATAAATGGGGCGCTTGAAGCGCCTGGGTCCGTCGACTGCCATGATGTCGCTGACCTGGCTGACGCCTAACAATGCAGCGACGCGTGGCATCAGGTCTTTGCCAAACGTGGTTGAAGGCCCTAATACGTAGTCATAATCCGCGGCCAGTTCAGCCAGTTCGGGAGCCAATAAAGCTGCCAGCGCGTGCTCGTGCTCCGGCTTTTCTACCGTCAGCACCCGCGCTACGCCGTTGATCCCGGCCGCCTCGCTCGCTGCTGCGGCGACTGAATTGCCGAATACGACGACATCGGCCCCGGTATCGTCGATTTCACAAGCGCAGCTGACGCATTTCGCTGTGCTGGGGTTCAGTGTTGCGCCGGTGGTTTCGGCAACGATTAGTACTGTACTCATGTTGTTATTTCCGAAAATGTAGAGTGACGCATGACGAACTGATCAGTTCAGTAGCCCCTTGTCCTTCAGTGCCGCGACAAGACCGTCCACGTCGCTTACCCGGACGCCTTTTGCTCTCACCGGCGGTGGTTCAACGCTGATGGTTTGCAGGCTCGCGGTCGCGTCGACTCCTAACTCGGCTAAAGGGATTGTCTCCAGCGGCTTTTTCTTTGCTTTCATGATATCGGGCAGCTTGACGTAGCGCGGCTCGTTCAGCCTGAGGTCACTCGTCACCACGGCCGGAAGGTCAATTTCGACGGTTTCCAGGCCGGCATCGATTTCGCGCGTCACCTGCGCCGTATCACCGCTGAGCTTCAACACCGAGGCGAACGTCGCTTGCGGTCGCCCCCACAGCGCTGCCAACATTGGCCCGGTCTGACTGTTGTCGTCGTCAATGGCCTGCTTGCCTAGTAGCACCAGCCCGGGATTCTCTTTTTCGAGCAGCTTGAGCATGATCCGGGCGACAGTCAGGGGCTCGATGTCGCCATCGGTCTCGACCAGGATCGCCCGGTCGGCTCCCATTGCCAGGCCGGTGCGCAACTGTTGCTGCGTATCCGCCGGGCCGATGGTCACCGCGATGACCTCGTTGGCTTCACCCCGTTCCTTGATCCGCAATGCTTCTTCGAGCGCGATTTCGTCAAACGGATTGATGCTCATCTTGACGCCATCCGTCACGACGCCGGAATTGTCCGGCTTGACGCGGATTCGGACGTTGTAGTCGACGACTCGCTTCAGGCCAACGAGAATTTTTTCCATTTGTTGCTCCGGGTATGATCCCTGTGCGTATTTTTCAGCCGGTTCCGGGTAGCCGGCACGCCATTCTCCGCAATTTGCTACTGCCGGGAAGCCCCTTCAGTTGGAGGGGCACGACAAAAACGGGGTATTCTCCACTATCCGGAACTGTCTATACAACCCGGCACGAGTGGGGTTGTATGCGCGCTGGCCGGGATGTCGTCCATCGATGAACGCGGACACCGATTATCGAATGCCCAATATCCATCCAGCCATGAGGCCTGGACCGGATATCCGTGCACAAGCGCGACTAGCAGCAGAGGAGGCCATAGGATGAGTAACCAATCGTCAATCTTTGCGAAGTATCCGGAGTTTGTTCGTTGTGCCTGGCTGGCCATCGTGGGGCTGATCTGGTTATGGGCCGGCGCTTGGGTGGTCGCGATCGTCGGAATCAGTGACGATTTCGCGCTGGGCCTGGCCGGATTCATTTCCTATGTGTTGCTGTGGATACTGCCCACGGTGGGAGTGTTTATCCTGGCTGGCCTGGCCGCAAACAAAGGCCTGGAGCAGCGGATGAATCAACAGGGGGGTACCCCGCCCCAACTATGATCTTCGAATCAGCGCTGGTCTCCGCGGACCAATTGGCAGGGAAACTCGGGTCTTCGGGGCTGGCCGTGCTCGACTGCCGGTTCAGTCTGCTCGACCCTGAGGCAGGGCGAAAGGCCTATCTGGAGGGCCATATTCCCGGCGCTAGCTATGCGGATCTGGACCGGGATTTGGCCGGACCGATCGGTCCCGCCACCGGCCGTCATCCGTTACCGGCGGCGAGCGATTTTCAACGCCGACTGGGCGCGTGGGGGATTGATCGGCAAAGTACTGTGGTGGTTTATGACGATGTCGGCGGCGCGATCGCCGCGCGCGCGTGGTGGCTATTGAAATGGTTGGGCCATCCAGAGGCGGCACTGCTCGATGGCGGGTTGCCCGCCTGGTTCGCCGGCAACCACCCATTGGAGACGGACACGCCTGAGCCGCAAGCGCAACGTTACATCGGCACGCCAGACCAACGGCGGGTTTATGACACTGCCGCGCTCGAGGCCGGCCTGCGCGACAGAACGATCGTATTGCTGGATGCTCGCGATGAACCGCGTTTTCGCGGTCAGCAAGAACCGATAGATACCGCGGCGGGACATGTGCCAGGAGCGATTAACGCGCCGTTTCAGCACAACCTGAACGCTGATGGCCGGTTTCGGCCGTCTGCGGCGCTGGCCGAGCTTTATGCGCCCATGATCGGCAACCGATCCGCAGACGCGGTCGTGTGTATGTGTGGCTCGGGTGTAACGGCCTGCCACAATATTTTTGCGATAGAGCGGGCCGGCTATGGTGGCCCGTCGCTTTACGCCGGTTCGTGGAGCGAGTGGATTCGCTCGGGCAACCGACCGATCGCAACGGCCTGAAACCCTGGACGGTGGGCTGCGCTGCGGTCGAGCTGCAAAAGGAGGCCAAGCGTCAGCACCATGCATGCGACACATCGTAGGCGCGTAAACACCGTTCACCGGGCGCCCGGTTTAGTGCAGGCGGGGTTAATAATCGTCTACATTACCGGCTGCGCCACTAACGGTGATCAGAAATCTGCTTACGATGAACCCCAGGAATATTCTGCAGGTTCAGCCTGTTTTTACGCGAGCCAGGCCAGTGACTGGACCGTACTCGACCGGTCGACCCTCATTGTCTATGCTCCGAGCAAGTCACATGCGTTTCGTGTTGACGTCGGTCCCGGCGCGTCAGATCTGCGGTGGGCCGACAGTCTCGCCTTCGTGTCCAGAAGCAACCGGATCTGTGGGCGCGCGGGAGACCGGATCGTGACGCCAACGGGCACGGCGAACCGAAGCTACACGGTCCTAGGAGTCACGCGCCTTGATTCGGCCGCGCTGGAGGGATTGTTGGCAACCTATGGCAAAGCCTCGGAGCAGGTGGAGCCGGTCGAGTCGCCGGGTGCCACAATCGAGCGCGAGCTGGGCAGCGTCGAGGCGGATCCCAAAGATGAACAACAATCTGAGAATTGACAGGCTGAGGATCAAGCAATGAATGACATTTTGCAGCGGGATCACCGCTCTGTTCGGGGCACGATTCGCTACACCAGCAAGAAGCCAGACCGAATGGACCAGGAGCGCGGTCGCGAGTATTTCATGATTAATGTGCACAGCGACGGCAAGAGAACCTGCATTGCGCATTCGGAGATTGACGACCGGCCGAGCGTCATGCGGGACATCACCTACAGTATCGATGAGGACTGGTATCCGATGGATTGCTTCGTACGGCTGACGGTCGACGATCGCTTCATGGGCACGGGCTGGTTTCGGTTTGGCCCGGATTTCGCTGAATGCGAGACCAACACGTCGCTCGACGGCCGCGTCAGCCAGCGCATGGAAACCAACGGACGGCTGAGAACCTTCCAGAATCATGCGATCGTTTGTGACGCATGGCATATGCGATTGTTCGACAGGTCCAAGGGCCCGGAGGTGCAAAGCATTGACGAGATGCTGTTGTCATCGCCGGATCACCGCGGCGCCACCGGTCCGATGCTGTTTCGTATCGGTTTTGGCTGCGAATATGTTGGTGAGGAGCGCATAGAGGTTGAGGCGGGCGAATTCGACTCGTTGCATTATCGGTTCGTATCGTCACCTGGATTGCCCGAAGCGCATCCGCCGTACGACATTTGGACCACCTCCGATGGCGATTTCATTTTTCTCAAAGGCGACATCGGCGGTTACATGCAGACCTATTACGAGCTGGTCGAGTTGAAGCATAGTAAGGGCTGAGCGCTTCTTGCTCACACCGGGGGAGGTGATCGGAAATGATGAACTGGCTCAAGACTTGGTGGACTTACGATCCGGAGACTGAAAAGGCGAGTGCGGACAATCCCGTTACCCCGTTAAGCGACTCTCAACGCCGCGGTACCGGTCCGCTGCTGACATTGGCATTTGGCTGGGGATTTCTAGTTACAGGATTGATAACCGGCGGGATCCTGGGCAGCGGACTGGTGTTTTGGCCCGATGTCGTCGTCGCTTCGTTTGCTGGCAATTTTGCGAATTTTGTCATTGGTGCCGTCGTTGGTTACATCGGCTTCCGAACGGCATGTAACAGCGGTTTGCTCTACAAACTCGTCTACGGGCGCATTGGTTCGTATATACCCGTGCTGATCATTGCGCTGTTGCTGATCGGCTGGCAAGGCATCGTCGTCGGTGCATTCGGTACTGCGTGGGCAGGTTTTCCGGATAGCCCAGATTACAATCCCGTGGTTTTTTATTCCGTCGCAATATTCGGCGGCATCCTGTTTACCTGGACGACCTACTTCGGCGTCAAGGGCCTGGAATACGTAAGTATCCCTGCCGTAGCGGTTCTCGTCATAGTCGGTCTGTATGCCGGATGGCTGAATGTTGACAAGGCCGGAGGTTGGTCTGGATTTCTGAACATGTCGGCGTTGGTTGTTGCTGACAACGAGAATCCGCTGACAATGCTTCGGGCTGTCAATGCTGTCATTGGTTCGTGGATCGTAGGTGCGATCGTCATGGCCGAGTACACGCGCTTCGCTCGCAAAGCCTGGGTGGCGATCGCAATACCATTTATTGTGCTGATCATCGCGCAATGGTTTTTGCAGGTCGTTGGTGCCCTCGGCGGCGTCGTGTCCGGGACGTTCGATTTCACCACCTATCTGAGAGCGGAAGGCGCGTTCATCATGTATACCGGGATCGTAGGCATGAGCCTGGCCCTTTGGACGACTGGTGACGCGAATCTGTACCTGCCTGTGATTCAGACCTCGAGCGTTTTCAAACGACCGCAACATGCGATGACCGTCATTTGTGGTGTCCTTGGGACGATCGTCGGCCTGAATATTTACCAGTACTTTTTCACCTGGATCGAGCTATTGGCCAGTATCGTTCCGCCGTTAATCGGGCCGGTCATCGTGCATTACTACATTGTCCTGCGGCGTCGATTCAATGCCGGCATGCTCGACGACTTACCGGTCTGGAACCCGGCCGCGATAATCGCTTATGTTGTCGGTGCGGGGGCGGCGGTAATGAACATGAACAACATCGTTTTCAGCGCCGATGCAACGGTGCCGGCGCTACTCGGGTTAATCGTGTCGATGGTTACTTACCTGGCCGTTTATTATTTCGCCGTCGCTGCCGGCCTGCACCCGGATCAGGCACAGCATCCCTCAATCGAGGCGCCTGGCAACTAAATGAGTGTTTGCAGTCTGAAGTGAAACGCCGGGCCAGCCCGAGGCGGCTCAGTAAGCCATAGCGCTTTGGACGGCTGAGAAACCAGATTTCGCGCCGCGCCGAGTGTCCGCTTTC
>JAUWKW010000136.1 GCA_030614035.1 Chromatiales bacterium
CCCACCGATAAGGTCGTTTTCGATGTCGAGGCCGGTCTGGTCACAAGCAAAGGTGCGCGGCGATATGGTGTCGTATTGAAGGACGATCTGAGCGTCGACGAGAAAAAGACTAAACTCTAAGAGCCAGCATGGCCAAGAAACGCGGCCGCACCAAATTATTCGATTTTGGTGGCACGATCGAGGAGCTCAGAAAGCGCTGCAAGAAGGAAACCGGGATGGAACCGCCGGAGCAGCCAAAATTCCGGACGCGGATCGAACCAGGCAGCGCTGAAGGCAGGAAGAGACCGGCCAAAACAGCTGCGAGAAAGGCCAAGGCAGCGCAAGGGACCAAGAAGAAAGCAGGCCGAAAAAAAGCTGCTTAGCTACCTGGCGGTCCTGGCGGCGGGCGCTGGACGGCGCCTGGTCCATGTAACGGGCTATTCAAAGTGAGCCCGCAGCGAATCGGAGTCGCACCCCGAATCCGCAGTCAGTGAGAAGCTACGTTGTCAGGAAGCCTCTGCTTCGAGGGGCAGGACAAGATTGTCTTCCAGGTGCTGACGTACAAACTCGTCGCCTATCTGCTTGGCAACAACGCGCAATTTGGGAACAAAACGCTCGATCCCTTCGGTTTCGCTGACGGCGGTACTCGCAAATCTGATGGTAAGAGTTGCCAGCAACCGATCTTCTGCCATAACCGGTACGGCAAAGCTTTTTTCATCGGAAATGCGCCGTGCCCGATCCCAGATTGCGAAACCTCGCTTGCGGGTCTCGACCAGTGTGTCATAAACCTTTTTGCGGTTGCGCGCCGGCTGATCTTCGACCCGCTTGGACTTGCCCAGCATGTCAAGCAACGTGTCGCGCTGTTCTTTCTGGCAGAAAGAGAGATAGGCAATTCCCGCTGCCGAGCCAAGGATAGAAACCCGGAATCCGGGCCCTCTTTTTTCAACTGCCAGCGGGCTACGGTGATCTGTATTTTGCCGCACGAGCATTGTCCTTCCCGACAGCGTTGCAATCGTCACGGGCCAAACCAGTTCGCGGCCCAGTTCATATAAATAAGGCCTGGCGATCTGTGTAACCCACGCTTCATCGTCAAAACCATCGCTTAATCCCCTGACCATGATCGTTAAGCGATAGCGATCGTCAGAAACGGCCCGGTAGGCATAACCTGCAACACACAGTGTCTCCAGAATTCGGTAGGTGGTCGTGCGGGGCAGGTCTATCGTCGACGCTACCTCGGAAACGGTTGCACCGTTGTGCCGGTTCAGAACGTGAAGGACTTCGAGGCCTCTAAGCAAGGCGCGAATTGGGCGAGTGGAACTCATGGCGTTAACCTTCTTTGTTATTGTTTTATGGTTCGGTGCA
This sequence comes from Chromatiales bacterium, assembly GCA_030614035.1. Taxonomy (GTDB): domain Bacteria; phylum Pseudomonadota; class Gammaproteobacteria; order Steroidobacterales; genus JAPUGB01. Next base: position 1,342 of record JAUWKW010000136.1, read on the forward strand.
TTGACCGCCAAGCGGCCGATTATAGTCCGCTCAGTGGTCATTAACAATCCGATCAGCAGTTGCATCGCCGTCACAATGACACGGCCCCGTAGTTGCCCTCAGCCCGGACCTTGCGAAGAGCTGGGACGCATGGCACCAAAGGGCTGCGCTGCAATATCGGCAGGGCTGGGATACCATTGCCGCTGCTGGCCGCCCGGTTCGGACGGCCTGTCTTTTTAGGGGTCCCGAACGTTAATGACCGAGCAAATAAGCCCCGGTACCCAGGACGCTATCGCCACGTGGCTGGGCTGGCTGTTGGCAGTCAGCTTCTTGTTGCTGTTCTGGAACATTAACCTGTTACCGCGTACTCCCCTCGATCAGCGAGAATTTCTGCGCGTGTTGCACGACAGCCTGGGGTTGCTGGTTGTTGTGCTCGCCGCGCTGCGGCTGATCTGGTTCGTCAAAGGACCGCGTCCGGCGCCTCCGACGGGATTGCCAGAAAACTCCTTTGCCTTCAATCGGGCCATTCTGGCGACCCTGGTTACGACCTTTGCCGTTGCGGGGCTGGTTGGGTGGTTTTACGCCTGGGGAGAATATCATCGCGAGATCGTCCTGTTCGGCATCAAGGTACCAGCGCTGTTGCCGGACGGCGAAGCCGTGCGCACTTCCATGGGATACCTGCACAGCGCGCTGTCTTTCTATTATCTGATGTTGTTCGTCGTCTGGATTGGGTTGGGCCTGTATCAGCATTTTCGCTACCGCACGGGCCTATTGCGCCTGCTGCCAGGTTCCCGGGTCTGATGTAAGCATGAAAGCCGGTAGCAGCAACAGGAAGTCGACGTGAACGCGTCGTGGGGAGCGCGCCTGATTCATGGGGCCGTGCTGTCGGCCTTGCTGCTACTGGCACTGTATTTTCCCTACTGGTGGTTCGGCGTGGTGCCGTTCAGCGCGGATTATTCGGTATCCCAGGCGCAGATCGACGAATTGCTAAAGGGAAAAAATCTGATCGACTACTATGCCGAACCATTGGCGCCCATCTCCGATGCGGAGCTGGCGATCCAAAAGGAGGCGTTCACCTGGTGTCGGTTTTGTCACACGCTCGAACCGGGCGGTGAAAATCGGGTGGGGCCGAATTTATACCGTATCTTTGGCAAGCCCGCAGCGGTCGTGGGTGGCTTTTACTACTCCGATGCTTTTCTCGAGGCTCAGGCTCAGGGCCTGGTGTGGACACCGGAAACCATGGCCGCATTCATCGCTGCCCCACACGCCATGGTTCCCGGCAACCGGATGCGTTACCCGCCTTCGGTGGGCTATGAAACCAACCCCGAGAAAGAGCGAATAATGCTGGACTATCTGCTCAGGATGACCCGTTAGATCAAGCGATCACAGACTAATCAGCGTCGTGCTTATACAGATGCACATCGCGCTGCGGGAAGGGTATCGAAATGCCTTCCTTATCGAAGCGCTTTTTGATCTGTTCCGTTAGCGCAAGATAAACCGGCCAGTAATCGCTGGTATTGACCCAGGGGCGTACGACAAAATTAACACTGCTGTCACCGAGTTCGGAGACGCCAATGGTCGGTTCCGGGTCATCTAGAACACGCTTTTCGTCCGCAACGATTTTCTCCAGGACCGACCGGACTTTGTCCAGATCATCGGAATAACCGCAGCCGGCAACCAGGTCAATCCGTCGTGTATCGTTGGCCGAGTAATTCACGATATGGCCGTTCATCATCTGACTGTTCGGCACGATCACGGTTTTGTTGTCCGGTGATCGCAATACCGTTGTAAAAATCTGCATCTCATGCACGGTTCCCGATACTCCGCCACCATCGATAAAATCTCCGACCTTGTAGGGCCGGAATGCGACGAGCAATACTCCGGCCGCGAAGTTTGAAAGGGAACCCTGCAGGGCCAAACCAACTGCGAGGCCGGCGGCGCCCAGTACCGCGATTAAAGACGTGGTCTGGACTCCAAGCTGGTTGATCGTTGCGATGATCACAAAGGTGAGCAACAACGCATACAGCAGGTTGCCGAGAAACTGTTCCAGCGTATCTTCGATGTCGGCTTTCGCCATGAATCTCCTGACCAGCTTGGTAATCATTTGTGCAGCCCAGCGGCCAACAAAGAATATGACGACGGCGACTAACAGCCGTAAACCGAGATCCGTTACCAGGGCGCTGATCGCGCCAATGTCTTCAGGGGTTTCCATTGTTGTTGTCTCCGTGTCGGAAAACTTTCTTGTACCTGCAGCCTAGCATTGCCTGGCCTGCCCGGATTGTTGCTGATTCTGGCGATTCCGGCAAAATTGGCCGGCGGCTCTGCCAGCGTACCCGTCGACGCTAAAAACCTGCCAGAATAGCGCCGAAAATCAGCTGCCCAAACCGTCCGTAGGCGACAGCCTAGAATTCAATTGGCATTAGAATAATACAATAAGCATATGAAATATATAATTTTAGGTAGAAGCGGTCTGCGTGTTTCCGAACTCTGTCTCGGCGCGATGACCTTTGGTGAGGAACAGGGCACTGGCGCAGCGGCGCCGGTCTGCCGCCAGATCTACGATCACTTCCGTCAGGCCGGGGGCAACTTCATTGACACGGCCAATATCTATACGGGCGGCACCAGCGAAAAAATGTTGGCCGAATTCATCGGCCCGGAGCGCGAAAATATCGTGCTGGCCAGCAAATACAGCATGACCACTCGTGCCGAGGAACCGAACGCGGGCGGAAACCATCGCAAGAATATGGTGCAGGCGCTCGATGCCAGCTTGCGCCGCCTGGGAACCGACTATCTCGATCTCTACTGGGTGCATGGTTGGGACCGTTTCACGCCGGTAGCCGAGGTAATGCGCGGGCTCGATGACATGGTACGTGCCGGCAAGGTGCTGCATATCGGTGTCTCCAACATGCCGGCGTGGGTCATCGCTGAGTCCAACGTTCTGGCCCGGGAACGAAATATGACGCCGTATACGGCATTGCAATTGCACTACAACCTGGTCGAACGCGGTATCGAAGCTGATTTTTTCGATCTGGCCCAAAGCCACGACATGGCGATCACGGCCTGGGGTCCGTTGGCGTCCGGCTTGCTGACCGGCAAGTTCGACCGGGATGCTGACCCGGACAAACAGGCCGGCACGCGGCTCAAGACCGCTCCGTGGGGCGCTCGCACGCTGCGGGAAGAGAACCTTGAGGTGGCCGAAGGCCTCAGCCGGATGGCGGCCGAGATTGACATCACGCCGGCGCAATTGGCGCTGGCATGGCTGCTGCATCGACCGCAGGGCCGGGTGATCCCGATTCTGGGAGCGCGCAGCGTCGAGCAGTTCGACGAGAACCTGCAGTGCCTGGATATATCGCTCACCGCGGCACAGGTGGCGGCTCTCGATGAACTTTCCGAGCCGCAGCACGCTTATCCGACCAGTTTGCTGAACAATGATTTCTTCAGGTCGCTGATCTATGGGGAACTGGCCGGCAAAATCAGCCGTTGACGAACGGCGTGATTACCGGAAAGCACTAACCCAAATGCCACACGTATTTATCACCGGTGCCAATCGTGGTCTCGGCCTCGAGCACGCGCGGCAGTATGTGGATCAGGGTTGGCAGGTCACGGTCACTGCGCGAGACCCAGAAG
>JAUWKW010000129.1 GCA_030614035.1 Chromatiales bacterium
CGTGCCGTGGGACAGGCGGTCGGGCGCAATACCATCGCATGGCTGATCCCATGTCATCGGGTGCTTCGTGCCAGCGGCGCGCTTGGGGGCTATCGCTGGGGAGCCTCCCGAAAGCGAGCCATGCTGGCTTGGGAGGAAGCAAGAGCAACGCTTACAGCGTCGAACTGAAGCGTCACGGCGCGTCGCCCGCCCCGGGCGACCGAAGGGCATCCACGCTTAACTGCCCTACGCCGTCCCTGGCTCCGGGCAGATCGGCGCCGGCTTGCTCTTATATCCCTGTCGCGCCAGCCGGCGACGACGCCCGGACGCCCTCCGATCCGCCGCCGCGCGGGCGGCCGAGACGGGTGTATGAGCGTCGTGGAAGCCGAGCGGAGCAGGATAGCGCAGCGAGGCTTCGCCGATCCGCGCGCAGACAGGTACGTCGCAGCGCGGTTAAGCGAGGGACCCGTCCCGGTCACCCGAGCGGCAGGCCCGAGACGCGCCGGGAATTTAGACGGCGACAGCGGCTTTAATGCGGGGATGCGACTGATAGTCGGCGAACTCAAAATCTTCGTATTGATATTCCGCGATCGACGGCGCCTTGCGATGAATGGCGAGGCGCGGCAATGGTAACGGTTCGCGGCCGAGTTGCTCATCCACCTGATCGAGATGATTCAGGTACAGGTGGCAATCACCGCCGGTCCATATGAACTCGCCTAACTGCAGATCAGTCTGCTGCGCCACAATGTGGGTCAGCAGCGCGTAGGATGCGATGTTGAACGGCACCCCGAGGAAAATATCGGCGCTGCGCTGATACAGCTGGCAGGACAAGCGCTTGTCGGCCACGTAGAACTGAAACAGGGCGTGGCACGGCGCCAGCTTCATACGGTCCAGTTCCGCGACATTCCAGGTACTGACGAGTATCCGTCGAGAGTTCGGGTTCGCGCGTAGAGCATCGATCGCCGAGCCCAGTTGGTCAACGTATTCTCCGTCCGGCGTCGGCCATGAACGCCATTGCTTGCCGTAAACCGGGCCGAGATCACCATTTTCGTCCGCCCATTCGTCCCAGATCCTGACACCATTCTCGTTGAGATACTTAACGTTCGTGTCGCCGTTCAAAAACCACAGCAGCTCGTAGACGATAGAACGCGTGTGCAGCTGCTTCGTGGTCAGCAATGGAAAGCCCCGACGAAGATCGAAGCGCATCTGGTAACCGAAAACGCTCAGGGTACCGGTACCGGTGCGATCATCCTTTCGCGCTCCACGATCGCGCACATGAGACATCATCTCGAGATACTGCCGCACGCTATTGTCCTCCCTGAGACGCTCCACCCGGTTGGCCGGCGCCACCGATCGGGCGCCGATAGGCCAAAAACATCATCCCTATTCCGCCGAGAATCATCGGCACTGTCAATACCTGTCCAAGCGTGACCCAACCGAAAGCCAGGTAGCCAATATCGGCATCGGGTAGCCGCGCAAACTCCACCAGGAAACGAAATAGCCCGTAGCATAGGAGGAACAGGCCGGTCACGGCCATGGTTGGCCGGGGGCGTGCCGAATACGTCCACAGGATGCCGAACAGCACCAGCCCCTCGAGGATTGCCTCGTACAATTGCGAGGCATGGCGCGGCTGGCCATTGACGACTACGGCCCATGGCATTTCGGTTACCTTGCCCCACAACTCCCCGTTGATGAAATTGCCGATCCGCCCGGCACCAAGACCGACCGGTATCAGCGGTGCCACGAAGTCTGCCAGTGCCAGTAACGAACAGCCCGACTTTCGTGCATACAACGCCATCGCGACGGTCACCCCCAGCAGGCCTCCGTGAAACGACATGCCGCCTTTCCAGATCATGAAGATGCGCAATGGATCCTCCGCGATCCGCGCCGTATCGTAAAACAGCATGTATCCGAGGCGCCCGCCCAGAATCACGCCTAGCGCAAGATAAAGGATCAGATCGTCGCCCTGGGCCAGGGTTTTAACCGGGCCCTCCGGATTAATCCGCTTGCGGGCAAACCACCAGCCGCCGACGATACCGATCAAGTACATCAGTCCGTACCAGCGAATCCCTAACGGGCCAAGCTGAATGGCAACAGGGTCGAACCCGGGGTAAGTGAACATCAGACAAGTCTACCATCGGCGGGAGAGCATCGATTGACTCTCGGTTCTGCACTGGCGTCGGTAATAAGCTGCTGTTTGCTACGTAAATGTCCACCGCATTCCAATGGGGTATAGTCATCGAAGGCACGAAAACAAGGGCGCTTGTGTGAACGCGCTTCAGAACGAAACCAGCCCGTACCTGCTGCAGCATGCCGACAACCCGGTCGAGTGGTACCCGTGGAGCGAAGAAGCGCTAGCAAAGGCGGTCCGGGAAAATAAGCCGATCCTCCTGTCGGTAGGCTATTCTGCCTGCCACTGGTGTCATGTCATGGCGCATGAATCGTTTGAGGACCAGGGCACCGCCGACGTCATGAACCGGTTGTTCGTCAACATCAAAGTCGACCGTGAAGAACGACCGGATCTCGACAAGATCTACCAAATGGCGCATCAATTGATCGCGCAACGCCCCGGTGGCTGGCCGCTGACGATGTTCCTGACTCCCGGCGATCATCTGCCGTTTTTCGGTGGCACTTATTTTCCAAATGAGTCGCGCTATGGCATGCCGGCGTTCACCGACTTGCTGTTACAGGTCGCGCAATTTTTTGAAACGAAGCAGGACGACATTCGCCAGCAGGGATCAACATTGGTCAAAGCTCTGCAAAGCATTGACCAGGTGCAGGCCGACGATGGCCAGACCCTGGATCGCCAGCCGCTGGACAGCCTGCGGGAGCAACTGCAGGAAAGTTTCGATCCCGAGTGGGGCGGTTTTGGCAGTGCACCGAAGTTTCCCCAAGCCGCTAGCCTCGAAAGCCTGTTACGCCACTGGCGAAGCACAGCCCACGATGAAAAACCGGATGTGAATGCGCTGCTGATACCGGCTTTGACGCTGACGCGCATGCTTGAAGGCGGAGTCTACGATCAGATCGGCGGCGGCTTTTACCGATACTCGGTCGACCGCGAATGGCAGATCCCGCATTTCGAGAAAATGTTGTACGACAACGGCCCGCTGCTGGCGATGCTGGCACAACTCTGGCTGGCTAGTGCCGATGAAGCATTCCGGCGAGCGGCGAATGAGACGGCCGACTGGGTACTGCGCGACATGCGATCGCCGGAAGGCGGTTTCTATGCAACGCTGGATGCGGATTCCGAGGGAGAGGAAGGCCGCTTTTATGCCTGGACCGTCGATGAAGTGCGCAAGCACTTGACCGTCGAAGAGTACAGCATCCTCACCCCGTACTACGGTCTGGATGAGGCTGCAAATTTTGAAGGTCGCTGGCACCTGGTCATCCGCCGGCCATTGGCCTCGGTTGCCGAGGCAGCGGACATGCGCGCCTCCAGCGTCCGGAATGTGCTTGATTCCGGGCGTCAGGCCTTGCTGGAACAGCGCAATCGACGGGTATGGCCTGGGCGTGACGAGAAGATCCTGACGGGATGGAACGCGCTTTTGGTCAGGGGCCTGGCTATCGCCAGCAGAACGCTGCGGCGGGACGACCTGGTCGACGCCGCGGATGGCGCCGTTGAATTTATCCGGGACAAACTGGTAGACGATGACCGGCTGCTGGCGACTTACAAGGATGGTCGTGCGCAGTTCAACGGTTACCTCGACGATTACGCGTTTATGCTCGATGCGTTACTCGAACTGTTGCAGGTTCGCTGGAACAGTTCACAGCTCGAATTTGCGACGTGGATTGCCGAGCGTCTGATCGATGACTTCGAGGACAAAGATCAGGGTGGCTTTTTTTTCACCCCGAGAGATCACGAAGACCTGGTTTATCGGCCGAAACCACTTGGCGACGATGCGACACCGTCTGGAAATGGCATCGCGGTGCTGGCGCTGGGACGGATCGGGCACCTTCTCGGCGAAACCCGTTACCTGGACGCAGCCGAGCGCACGCTTCGTGCTGCCTGGAAGCCAATGCAGGATCATCCCCGCGCCCACGCGTCATTGATCACGGCCCTGGAAGAGTACCTGTACCCGCCGGAAATCATCGTGATTCGTGGCAGCGCCGATGACATGGTCGCGTGGGCCGGCGCGGTGGGCGCAATCTATGCTCCGCGACGCTTGGTGTTCTCTATCCCGGCGGACGCCGAAGACTTGCCCGGCGCGTTGGCACTGCGTAAATCTTCTGGCAGCACGATCGCTTACGTCTGTCGCGGCATGAGTTGCAGCCCGCCGGTCACCTCGCTAGGCGATCTGGCCGCCGAAATCAGCGAAGCCCGAGACTAATGAGCCGCTGCCGGCGGTGCGTCCAGCGCCGCTTCCGGGTCCTCAATGATCTCTGGATGTCGTGCCTGCGCTGCAGCCAGGTAATCGGCCGGGAACTGTTCTACCGAGAATATCTTCTTGCCCGCAGCGCGCGCGGTGGTATGACCCGGTATGCCGCCGCTTTCAAACCACTCGCGCCAGCTCGTAACACTCTGATACGTGACGGTAGCCGGTGCGGCCGCCAGATCTGGGTTATTAACATCACTGACACGGCCGCGGTAGGTCACCAGTTCGTTATAAACGTGCTTACCCATCATCGGAAGATCCGAGTCGACTTTTGCCGTGCTGTCTTCCCGCAACCAGATATCGTCACCGTCGACAATCGCCGGTCCGAGACGGGTTTTCAGGTCAATTGAGGCAAAGCTTCCGCCGGAATCGATTTCGACTCCGGAAGAAGTCAACATGACCGGTAAAGGACCAAGGCGCTGCTCGGGAACAGTGACGATTTTACCGGTATAGGGATTTTTGAATTCATCCAGCGGCTCGCCGGTTTCAAGATCCGTCAAGTAACCGAGTTCGAGCATCGTCACCTGGTAACCGCGACCGGGGACTTCTTTGTACCGGCTAAAACTTCCGACCAGCATATTGAACAGTGGATTCAGCTCGTCATTGACGACGCCGTAACGAACACCCTTCATCCACCATATGACCATGCGGTCGTCCAGCGTGCCGCGCAATTTTACTGCTGCCGTAAGCAGGTCGCCCGGGTCGTCGAAATCCAGATCTGCTAGTGCGACCGGCAAATGCATGCAGGTTAATAGCGCCGCACTGCCCCCTATCAGTTGTCGGCGGCCAATCAAGCGGTTCGCCATTCG
>JAUWKW010000035.1 GCA_030614035.1 Chromatiales bacterium
TTATTCAGATGCTCTACAGCATGACAGGCTTCGCTCAAGCCGAACAACAACTCGCTGAGGGCCTGCTGTCGTGGGAGGTTCGTTCGGTTAATCACCGATACCTGGAAATTCAGCTTCGGCTGCCCGAGGGATGGCGGTCACTGGAGCCAAAATTACGGGACATCGTCAACCAGCGCCTCGCGAGCGGAAAAGTGGACGGCACCCTCAGCTATCGCGAGGCGGTTAACGCGCCACAAGCCCTGCAGCTCAACCTGGACCTGGCTGGCCAACTTATCGCCCACAGTGAGAATATTGCCGAGCAAATGTTGAAGCCCGCCGCTGTTAGCCCGCTAGATGTACTCGGTTGGCCCGGTGTTCTCCGGGAGCTCGCGATCGACTCCGACACCATAGTCGAGCCAGCCGCGACACTGCTGGAAAACGCGATCGACGCGTTGTGCGAAACCCGTGCAAGAGAAGCCGAGCGCATTTGCGGGGGCCTTGAACAACGGTTAACCCAGATCACGGCCCTGGTTGCGGCAATGCGCGCAAGAATGCCCGAGATTCTGAAGCAGATTAAACGCCGTATGCAGGAGCGCGCACAATCGCTGGGAGTCCGACTGGAACCGGAACGACTGGAACAGGAAATGCTGCTGCTCGCTCAAAAGGCAGACATCGATGAGGAACTGGACCGACTGGATGCTCACGTGGCGGAAATTTCGTACACGATGGCGGCGGGCTCGCCGGCGGGCAGACGTCTGGATTTCCTTATGCAGGAGCTCAACCGCGAAGCCAACACCCTCGCGTCAAAGGCAGCGGATGCCGAAACGACGCGCCAGGCCGTGGACCTGAAAGTGTTGATCGAGCAAATGCGCGAGCAGATTCAGAACGTTGAGTAGTTCCGATCCGCGCGCACGGGACGGGACGGATAGGCCGTTCCAGGGATAATCGCCCGCATATACAGGCTCAATGCCGACGAATAGCATTTCGATTTCCAGTTCTATGAATGAGACGACATCAAAAACGGGTTCGGCGGATCAAGGCCGTCTGTTCGTCATCGCTGCTCCTTCCGGAGCGGGAAAAACCACGCTGGTGCACAGGCTGATGGATACGAATCCTAACTTGCGTTTTTCGGTGTCTTACACGACACGGCCCAAGCGGCGTGGAGAGGTTAACGGCCGGGACTATCACTTTGTCGAAGCTGACGCCTTTCAGCGCATGGCCGCTGACGGAGAATTTCTCGAGCATGCGGAGGTGTTCGATCATCGCTATGCCACATCACGTAGCCAGGTTGACGAGCTGCTGCGCGGCGGAAATCACGTGATGCTGGAGATTGATTGGCAGGGGGCGCAGCAGGTGCGTACCAACATGCCGGAAGCCTGCACCATATTCGTTTTACCTCCGTCGCTCGCACAACTCGAGGCGCGGCTGCGCGGGCGTAGCACGGACCCGGAGGCGGTTATACAGAGGCGGCTTCGCGACGCGCGCTCGGATATGGCGCATTGGCCGGAGTTCGATTACGTGGTGGTCAATGACGATCTCGGCGCAGCGGTCGGGACGATGCAGGCGATCATCGCCGGCCGCAACACAGACAATCTTTCGACCGCTGCAGCGATTGGCGATCGGCTAAAGCCGATTTTAGAAGCATAGTCGGGCTGCCGGCAGAATGCCGCAGCCTAAGGCCCAGAAAGCGAGGCATTGCGCAGTGCCCAGCCAAGCTGTACCCTTGCCCGTTCCGCCAGCGCCAATGGAGATGCCGATGGCCAGAATCACCGTCGAAGACTGCTTAAATAATGTCGATAACCTTTTCGATATGGTGATGGTCGCAGCCAAGCGCGCCCGTCGTCTGGCCAACGGTGCCGAGCCGCTGGTGGAACGCGATAATGACAAACCCACTGTAATCGCCCTGCGTGAAATCGCGGCCGGGTTGATCAACGAAGAGATTTTGCAAGACGTCAACGAACCAGAGGACGATCTTCTCAGCACCGAGGAAGCTGAAGAACTGCTGGCAAACACACCGCTGCCAATGGTCGACCGGCCCGCCTGATCGTCGGAACGATCCTCGCGCAGATCGAACTGCGTGCCCTGTTTGGCGCCAGCAAGGGGCGCCAGACCACCCCCCCGAAAAGACGCGTGAAACCGGCTGCGGCTCCTTGTCGCCGCCTGGAGCTGCCATTCATTTATACTGAGATCAGTCTGCCAACACCCAGAATTCCGGTGGGCTGAGAGACCTGATCATGGACTATGCTGCGTCAATTCGAGAGCGTCTACCCGGTGTGCGGAGATCAACCGGATTCAAGCAATTGCTGGCGAAGCTCGACTATCTTCCGGACAACCAACGAGACGTCGTTGTTGAAGCCTACGAATTCGGCGCCAACGCGCACGCGGGCCAGCGACGAGTGTCGGGCGAACCTTATATATCCCACCCGGTAGCCGTCGCGTCGATACTCGCCGACTTGCATCTGGACTCCGAGAGCATCGCCGCAGCTATTCTGCATGACGTTCTCGAGGACACCAGCACCGACATGCCGAAAATCGAGGAGGAATTCGGCACCGAGATTGCGACCCTTGTTAACGGCGTTAGCAAATTAGACCAGCTCAGTTTTAACAGCCGTTCCGAAGCGCAGGTTGAAAGCTTTCGCAAGATGATGCTCGCGATGGTGGAGGACATCCGCGTCATATTGGTAAAACTGGCCGATCGATTACACAACATGCAGACCCTTGATGCTCTGCCGCCGGAAAAGCGCCGCCGAATCGCCAAAGAGACACTGGAAATTTACGCTCCAATATCAAACCGGCTCGGTATAAATTGGCTTAAGACAGAACTGGAGGAACTGGGATTCCGGTATGCATACCCATTTAGATCGCGAGTTATCGAAAAGACACTACAAAAGACTCAGGGGAATCAGCGACAAATTGTAAAGCGCATATCCGACCGCTTGCGACGGGCGCTGCGCAACGCGGAGATAAACGCGACCGTACAGGGCAGAAAGAAACATCTGTACAGCATTTACAAGAAAATGTCCCGCAAGAAACGGGCGCTCAGTGAAGTCGTCGATGTATTCGGCTTCCGACTGATCGTCGATGATGTCGAAGCATGTTATCGAACACTCGGGCTCGTGCACCAGTTGTACAAACCGATGCCGGGCCGTTTTAAAGATTACATCGCGATCCCCCGGGTCAACGGTTACCAGTCCTTACACACAAGTTTGTTCGGCCCCAACGGTATACCGATAGAAGTCCAGATTCGTACGCGGGAGATGGATAAGGTTGCAGAAGGTGGCATCGCCTCGCACTGGCAGTACAAGGCTGCCGACGGCACCGTGGTATCTCCGCAGGCGCGTGCCCGCGAGTGGCTGGCCTCGATCAGTGAAATACAAACCGCGGCTGATTCCGAGGAGTTCATGGAACACGTCAAGGTCGATTTGTTCCCCGACAAGGTCTACGTGTTCACGCCACGCGGTGATATTCTTCGTCTGCCACGTGGGGCTACCTGCGTAGATTTCGCTTACGCGGTTCACACCGATGTCGGCAACCGTTGTGTAGCAGCCAAGATCAACCGCCGCCTGGCGCCACTTCGCACTGCATTAAAGAACGGTCAAACCGTGGAAATTGTGACCTCCAAACGTGCACACCCGAACGCGAACTGGGTCAATTTCGTGGCCACGGCAAAGGCGCGATACCATATCCGTCAATACCTCAAAAATCTGCGTCGGGATGAGGCAATCAATCTCGGGCGCAAATTGCTCAATCAAGCACTGCGGGATTACGGCACGACGATACGGAAAATCAGCAGAAACCGCTTGAAGTTGCTGCTCGAGGAATTCTCACTGAGTAAGACGGTAGAGCTCTACGAGCAGATCGGCCTCGGCGAACGCCTCGCCCCACTGGTCGCGCAGGTACTGGTCCAGAGCGCTGGTATTGGTCCCGACGTTTCCCAGAAGCAGTCGGTGATCACTATTGCTGGCACCGAAGGTATGGTGGTCAGGTATGCACGTTGCTGCCTCCCGATACCGGGTGATGACATCATGGGATATATGAGTAGCGGGCGCGGCGTCGTTATTCACCGCAACGCCTGCGGTAACCTGGTCGAGTTCAGCAAACAACCGAATAAGTGGATCTCGGTCGAATGGGAACCCGACATAAAAACTGATTTTTCTGCCGAGATTCGTGTCGAAGTCAGCCACAAACCGGGGATGCTGGCAGAGGTAGCCACCCGCATCGCTGACGCGGGTTCAAACATTGAACAGGTCTCTGTCAATGAAGGCGACGAGGACGACGGCGATGAGGGCGTCGAATTGGTGTTCACGATACTGGTGCCGGACCGGGCAGCCTTGGCCAGGGTCATTCGCCAAATCCGTACGCTACCGGGCGTCAGACGCGTGATCCGCCCCTGCGCCTGAGCAACGCGGGTTCACTCAAATGCAAAAAACTGTTATCAAAACAGACCGCGCACCAGCTGCAATCGGAACTTATTCCCAAGCGGTTCGTGCCGGTAACACGGTCTATCTATCAGGCCAGATCCCACTTGATCCTGACAGCGGTGAACTGGTCACCGGCGATATTGCTGTTCAGATTCGCCAGGTATTCGACAATTTGACAGCTGTTGCTGAGGCAGCTGGCGGTAGTCTGGATGATGCGGTCAAATTGACCGTTTACCTGACCGACCTGGGTCATTTTTCGGCCGTCAATGAAATTATGGCGGAATATTTTTCCGAACCGTATCCGGCCCGGGCAGCGGTGGGAATCGCATCTCTTCCCCGCAATGCAGAGGTCGAAGCTGAAGCAATACTTTCCGTGTGAATTCTTCAACCAACGCATCCGAGACACCGTCACCCGGTGAACAAAACAAAAACGCTACAGGCGAGTTTCCCGCCGCACTGACTGTTCTGCGAGGCGTAGGCCCGGCCGTAGCCGCTCGGTTGCAGAAACTTCATGTGCAACGGCCCGAAGACCTGCTCTTTGTTCTTCCACAACGCTACGAAGACCGCACCCAGCTTACGCGTATTGGCGCATTGCAAGTTGGTCAGCGTGCCGTCATTCAGGCTCAGGTCGAAATCTCGGAAATTGTGTATCGCGGCCGCCGGAGCCTGCTGTGTCGGATATCGGACGGCACGGGTCAGATAACGCTCAGGTTTTTCTATTTTTCGCAGGCCCAGCACAAAGGCCTGGCACGCGGTACCAAGCTCCGTTGCTACGGGGAAGTCCGGATCGGACGATCCGGACTGGAAATGATCCATCCGGAATACCAGCTGCTGCCGGCCGACGAGGATCCGCCACTGGAGCAGCATCTGACGCCCATTTACCCGACCACCGAGGGACTGCAGCAGTTCCGCCTGCGAAAATTGATCGACCAGGTAATGAATCAGTATCTGCCTGCAGTAACCGATTGGCTGCCAAAAAAAATACTCGCTGAACTATCACTACCCACGCTGCAGGAATCGATCATCGAGCTCCATCGCCCGCCTCGCGGCGCCGATATTGTCATGTTCGAGGCGGGTCGCCATCCGGCACAGCGCCGCCTTGCGCTCGAGGAAATTCTGGCCCACCACCTGAGCTTGCGACGCGTCAAAGACCGCAGTCAGCACCAGGCTGCAGTCCCTCTCGCCATGGATGAGGGACTTCACAATCGTTTCCTGGACCAGCTCGGTTTTTCGCTGACCGTCGATCAGCAAAGCGCGCTGGAGGAAATCGAGGCGGACCTCGAACGGCCCCACCCGATGATGCGGCTGCTGCAGGGCGATGTCGGTTGTGGCAAGACCGTGTTGGCGGCGGCGGCGGCGCTGCGGGCTGTAGTTTCCGGTCACCAGGCCGCCATCATGGCTCCGACCGAGCTGCTTGCCGAGCAACTCCGCGAAAACTTTCAGCACTGGTTCGAGCCACTAGGCATTAGCATTGCCTGGTTATCTGGAAGTCTTGTTGGAAAAGCACGGACCGAAACCTACGCTGCTATTGCAAGCGGTAGTGCGCAACTCATAGTCGGCACGCACGCGCTGTTTCAGGAAGCTGTTTTGTATCACAGCCTGGCGCTGGTTATCGTCGACGAACAGCATCGCTTTGGCGTGCACCAGCGCCTGACGCTGATGGAAAAAGGTGTGACCGGTAGCATGCGGCCGCATCAACTCGTCATGACGGCGACCCCGATCCCAAGAACGCTTGCGATGACTCTGTTTGCAGACCTCGATGTGTCCTCTATCCGGGAATTGCCGCCCGGACGGCTCCCGGTGCAGACTGTCGCATTGCCCGAGGACCGGCGCGCGAGTCTCGTGACGCGGGTACGCGAGGCGTGTCATCAGGGGCAACGTGCTTACTGGGTGTGTCCGCTGATCGAGGACTCGAATGCACTGGATTATCAGGCTGCCGAATCGACCTATGCGATGCTCGTCGAAAGCCTGCCCGAAATCGGCGTCGGGCTAATTCATGGACGTATGCGCGCCGAGGAAAAAGACCGGGTAATGAAAAAGTTCGCTGCAGGCAAGTTGGGTGTACTGGTAGCCACGACCGTGATCGAGGTCGGGGTCAACGTACCAGCGGCAAGCCTGATGATCATCGAGAACTCAGAACGCATGGGATTATCTCAACTGCATCAGCTGCGTGGACGTGTTGGTCGCGGAACCGAGCAAAGCAGCTGTGTCCTACTATACAAGAGTCCGTTGTCGGCGGTCGCGAAGCAACGGCTGGCCGTGTTGCGTAACACCAATGACGGGTTTGAAGTTGCCCAGCAAGATCTCGAGTTACGCGGCCCGGGGGAAGTATTGGGTAAAAAGCAGACCGGGCTGATGCAACTCCGAGTAGCCGACCTCGTCCGGGATGCGGCCCTGCTTCCGATCGTGCAAAAACTCGCCCGGCATCTATTGAAGAAACAACCCGCAGCTGTTGAACAGCTAGTGCAACGCTGGATTGGACCCGATAATCGTTACGGAAATGTCTAAACGGCCGGTGATCCTGACGAAAATCACGAGACGGTTCGAGATTCGCCCCACCCAGGGCGGCCGGACCATATTGAATCAGTTAGACTCTGGCGAAGAGAAACAATCAGACAAAGCATGATTTCCAACCAGCACCGTTCGTTCGAAAACCCGCGGGAAACAACATGGCTAACCCGCCAGGGCGTGCGGGAGGCGCAAATCGACTCGCTTATGCTGTCGTGGTTGCTGGAAAAAGGGCTCCTGACCGAACGGTTGCGCGGCCTTTGTGGAGCACATTTCCGGCTGGAAGTATTACACGAGCCCTCCATCGGCTGGGAATCTCTGGCTCCGACAGATTCCCCAGCCGAAATAGACGGATTCAAACGCGAGGTTGTCATGTGGTGCGATGATGAACCCTGCATTTACGCGAAGACCAGCGTATCGAATTCCACCGCATCAATGCACCCATGGTTGCGGACCTTGGGATCAGAACCCTTGGGAGAGCGACTACAATCGCTGGCCGATGTAACTCGCACTGATTTCGAATTCACCTGTGTGCAGGCGAACGGCGCCGAGGATCGCAGCTTGGGAAGATCATTCGTTTCCGGTGATCTGTGGGCGCGCCGATCCAAATTTACGATTAAGAGTCACGAGTTGGCCGTGATCGAAGTATTCCTGCCAGGGCTGGTCACCTGTAAAGGTCACCGTTCGGGACATGGATAATGATGTGCCCATAAAAATACCTTCGACTTGACCGAAAGCCGATGCCCGCCCCGAAATCCCGCCGCAAACATACGCTGGGCGCCGAGTTGCTCGATCAAGCATGGCAATACGGGCGCCTGATGCGACTGGACCGGCCGATCGGGACGTGGCTGCTACTGTGGCCAACCTTGTGGGGGCTTTGGATCGCCGGGGAAGGGCACCCCGACCCTAGAGTGTTTTCGGTGTTCGTGCTCGGGGTAATCGTAATGCGCGCCGCCGGATGCGTAATCAACGATTTCGCGGACCGTCATTTTGATTCGAGCGTGCGCCGAACGCAGGACCGGCCGTTGGCGAGCGGTAAAGTCAGTCCGGTCGAGGCAATTGTGCTGTTCGTCGCGCTGTCGCTGGTTGCCATTGGCCTGGTGCTGACACTGAACCGCCTGACCCAGCTGCTTGCGGTGATCGGCGCACTGGTAACGATTATTTACCCGTTCAGCAAACGCTATATACACACGCCGCAACTGATTCTTGGTGTAGCGTTCGCCTGGGGCATTCCGATGGCGTTCGCAGCGCAGACCGGCGAAGTCCCGCGCCTGGCTTGGCTGCTTTGGCTCACGGCTTTGGTCTGGATCGTCGTCTATGACACCATTTATGCGATGGTCGACCGCGAAGATGACTTGCTTATAGGGATCAAGTCGACGGCGATTCTGTTCGGGCAAGCAGACGTATTCATCGTTTCGCTGCTGCAATTGCTGTTGCTGATGGCGTTGTTGCTGGTCGGACAGGCGGCCGAAATGAGAATGTGGTACTTGATCGGCGTCGGATATGCTGCAGTGCTGATGCTGTATCAGCACATGCTGATTCGACAGCGTGAACCCAGCAAATGTTTTCGCGCGTTTTTAAACAACAATTATTTCGGCGGAGTCATTTTTGCGGGCATCGTTCTGAACTATACGTTTAGCGGTGTGTGAACCCTAGAGCAGCGACCTGGCGACCGACCAAACCTGAACCTCCATCGCACCCGCTCGGCGCAACGCTGCAGTGATCGCATGCACCGTCGTTCCGGTCGTAATCACGTCATCCAACAATGCCACGCGCCGCCCCTTTAACGATGGTCGAACCGCAAATGCCCCGCGCAGATTCCGGCGGCGCTGTTCAGCAGTCAACCCCGTTTGCGGTGGCGTGTCCCGCACTCGTTCGCATGCGCGCGCATCCTGTTTCACGTTGAGCGCTGCGGCGACGAATCGACCGATTTCCGCAGCTTGGTTGAAACCACGGTCTGCGACCCGCCTTCGGTTCAGCGGCACCGGAACGATCACATCCGGCGGCGTGATTCCGATAGCGCACATTTTTCGCGCTGCAAAATCGGCAAGTAGTTCGCCCAATACTCGCGCATAGGTGAGCTGCTGGCGGTACTTAAGTGCGGTGATCAGTCGATCCACCGGATATTCGTAGCGCAGCGCAACCAAACAAACCGCAAACGGTGGCGGTGTCGCCAGGCAACCGGGGCAGCGATTGCCCACCGCCTTGGCGAGTCGCGGTAAACCGCAGCCTACGCAGGCACTGTCCAGCCACGGCAAATCCCGCGCGCA
The DNA here is from genome assembly GCA_030614035.1 of Chromatiales bacterium. GTDB lineage: Bacteria > Pseudomonadota > Gammaproteobacteria > Steroidobacterales > JAPUGB01. Next base: position 9,179 of record JAUWKW010000035.1, read on the forward strand.
GGCTGCGCAGAGATCCTGGCCTCGACCGGGCCCACCACACAGAATGCAGCGGAAACCCCATAAGCGGTCCAGCACCCTGTCAACTATTCGAATGTTCACGGGTTGACAGCACCCGGGATGATTTTGATACTGCCTGTATAAGCCAGCGGCGATACAGCGCAACGGCTGGAACCGGAGAAAAGGTCGGGAAATGGACACTACCGTCGGATCGGAATGCGATTCAATCAGAACGAATTGGACCCTGGACGAGGTGCAGGCGCTGTTCGCGGAAGCTTTCAGCAATCTATTGTGTCGCGCACACGGATTGCATCGCTGCTGGTTTGACCCGACCGAGATTCAAATCAGCACCCTTTTGAGTATCAAGACCGGCGCCTGCCCGGAAGACTGCGCCTATTGTCCGCAGAGCATCCGTTATAACACCGGGCTTGAAAATGAACC
>JAUWKW010000173.1 GCA_030614035.1 Chromatiales bacterium
GCTCCGAACACGACGACAGCATGAACGAATTCAGGCAAATATTTCTGGATGGGCTGTGGCGCAATAACCCGGGCCTGACAGCACTGCTCGGCATCTGCCCGTTACTGGCCGTCAGCAATACGCTGATCAAAGGCCTCGGCCTGGGCATCGCGACAATGCTGGTATTGCTGGCAACCAGTACACTGGTTTCTTTAACGCGCCGCTGGCTTTCGTTCGAGGTCCGTTTACCCGCGTTCGTACTGGTCATCGCTTCACTGGTGACGGTGGTCGCACTCCTGTTGGAAGCGTTTTTCTACGAACTGCACCTGAGCCTCGGCATCTTCGTTCCGCTGATCGTTACCAACTGCCTGATTCTGGGGCGGGCGGAGTTGTTCGCATCGCGCCGCGCCTGGCTACCCTCTGCCGCCGATGGACTCGCCCAGGGCGCCGGATTTACGCTGGTACTCGTCGTGCTCGGCGGGCTGCGTGAGATCATCGGGCGCGGGAGTCTGTTACATGGAGCAGACATGCTGTTCGGCAATGGGGCCGCAGCGCTGGAAATAACCATCCTGCCCGGCAATGGCGGCCTGCTGCTGGCGCTGCTGCCACCGGGCGCGTTTCTGAGCCTGGCATTGCTGGTCGCGCTCAAGAACTATCTGACTGGTCTCCAATCGGCACGGCAAACAACACAGGCATTGCCGCAGGCTGAGACCGAGGCCGCCGGTTGAACGCGGCGAAACGCGAGGCGATCTTCCGCACCCTGGCCAGCGCCGATCCGGACCCGCGCACAGAACTCAGGTATCAGAGCCCGTTTGAACTGCTCATCGCGGTGATTCTGTCGGCGCAGGCGACCGATGTCAGTGTCAACAAAGTCACAGGGGAACTTTTTGAAATCGCCAACACACCGGAAAAAATGCTCGGGCTGGGCGAACGGGAACTGAAGCACCGCATCAGAACAATCGGCCTGTTCAATACCAAGGCTAAAAATATCCTGAAAACATGCCAGCTACTGGTCGAACGGCACGATGGCGATGTACCCGACAGCAGAGAGGATCTGGAGGCGCTGCCTGGTGTGGGCCGCAAAACCGCCAACGTGATACTGAACACGGCATTCGGTCAACCGACCATTGCCGTGGATACGCATATTTTTCGCGTCAGCAACCGGACCGGACTGGCACCGGGTAAAACGCCTCTCGAAGTGGAGCAAAAACTGCTGCGCAGCACGCCAGAAAGTTACCGCCTGGGCGCGCACCACTGGCTGATTCTCCACGGGCGCTATATTTGCAAGGCGCGCAAGCCCGCCTGCCCGGAATGCGCAATCATCGACTACTGCGAATACAAGGCGAAAACTACCCTCGAGGCATAACGCGCCAGGCCGGCTCGTGAGAACTTCGGGACCGCGGTGCTAGCGCCGTTTCGGCATATACAAATCCGTTAGCGTGCCGTCGAAAGCTTCGGCAGCCATTGCCACGGTTTCCGACAACGTGGGATGCGGATGAATCGTCAGTCCGATGTCCTCGGCATCCGCGCCCATTTCTATCGCCAGGGCCAACTCAGCGATCAAATCGCCCGCGTGCGGACCAACAACACCGGCGCCGATGACCCGTCCCGATGCGTTGTCGAACAGGATACGAGTCAAGCCATCGTCACGGTTCAACGCCAGGGACCGACCGCTGGCCGCCCACGGAAAAACGCCTTTACCGTAGTCAAGACCGTCGGCTTTCGCTTCAATCTCGGTAACTCCGACCCAGGCGACTTCGGGATCGGTATAGGCAACCGACGGGATTGCCCTGGCGTCAAACGCCCGTTTGCGGCCCGCGGCGACCTCGGCGGCAACTTTGCCCTCGTGCGTCGCCTTGTGGGCCAGCATCGGCTCGCCAACGATGTCGCCGATTGCGAAGATGTGCGGAACGTTTGTTCGCATCTGCCGATCAACCGTGATGATGCCTTGCTCGTTGACAGCAACACCGGCCTTGTCGGCATCGACACGCAAACCGTTGGCGCTACGGCCCACGGCGACCAGGATGCGGCCGAACACTTGTGGCTTCGGGGCGTCGGGTCCGTCAAAGCTCACGCGCAAACCCGTGTCCTCGGCTACGACTTCAGTTACCCGGGTGCCTTTTAGGATCTCGCTATAACGTCCGCTTATGCGCTTTTCCAGCGGCCGCACCAGGTCCGCGTCGACGCCGGGCATCAGCGTATCGGTCAACTCCACGCCGGACACCTCCACACCCAGCGCGTCGTAAACGCATGCCATCTCCAGGCCGATAATGCCGCCACCGATGACCAACATCGTTTCCGGCAGTTCGGCCAATTCCAGGGAATCGGTCGAGTCCATGATGCGTGGGTCATCGGGCATCCCCGGGAGAGATGCTGACTCGGAACCCGCAGCGATAATGCATTGCTTGAACCCGATCACCTGCTCGCCCTGCTCGCTTTCAACGTGCAGGTGCTGCGGCGACAGGAACCTGCCGGTGCCATGCACGACGCGGACTTTGCGTTGCTTCGCCAGTCCATCCAAGCCGTTGGTCAAACGCCCGACAATCGCGTTTTTCCATTCACGCAGCGCGCCCGGATCGATCTCCGGCGTGCCGAAGCGGATGCCGAACTCGCTCATTGTTTCGGCTTCCTCGATAACCTTTGCAGCGTGCAGCAGCGCCTTGGACGGAATGCAACCAACATTGAGGCAAACGCCCCCCAGCGTTGGATAACGCTCAACCAGCGTCACGTCCAATCCCAGGTCGGCAGCCCGAAAGGCCGCGGTATAGCCTCCCGGTCCTGACCCCAGCACTGTCAGATCGGTTTCGATATCAACCGGACCGCTAAATTCCGCGCCAGACGCAGCCACTGCAACGCCGGGTTCCGCCGGGACCGATGGTTCAGATGCCTCAGGCTTATCTTCCGCAGGTTCGTCATCCTCCGCCGGCGTCATCGTCAGAATCAGGCTGCCTTCCGTAACCTTGTCGCCCACCGCTACCGCTACGCTTCCGACCTCCCCAGATACCGGGGCGGGTACATCCATAGCGGCCTTCTCGGTTTCCAGGGTAATCAGCGGGTCTTCGGTGACTATAGAATCGCCGGGGGAAACGTGGACTTCTATGACTTCCACGTCGGTGAAATCGCCGATGTCGGGAACCTTAACCTCTTTGCTTACTGCCATGCTGGCGCCCGTCAGTCCTTAAGCAACGTGTCCACGTCACCGAGCACTTCCGCCAGGAAGGTCGTGAACCGAACCCCGGTTGCACCGTCGATGACGCGGTGGTCATACGACAACGACAGCGGCAATATCATGCGTGGCACGAGTTCGCCGTCATGGTAGACCGGTGTCAGTTTTGCGCGGGCAACACCAAGTATCGCCACTTCCGGGGCATTGATGATCGGCGTAAACGAAGTTCCGCCGATGCCGCCGAGGCTGGATATCGTAAAACATCCACCCTGCATTTCTTCGGCTTTGAGTTTGCCCTCCCGCGCTTTTTGACTGAGCTCTGCCAGGTCCCCGGCCAATGTAAACAGATCTTTTTTGTCTGCGTCGCGTATTACCGGAACGAGCAGTCCCTTAGGGGTATCGGCTGCAAAACCGATGTGCATGTATTGCTTGTAGACCAGGCTCTTCGCATCCGGTGTCAACGAGGTGTTGAACAGAGGAAATTCCTGTAATGCCCGCACACATGCCTTGATAATAAATGCCAGTGGCGTCAGCGAAATGCCGTCTTTAGCCGCATCAGCCTTCATTGCCTTACGCCGCCCCTCGAGCTCGGTAATATCGGCTTCGTCATTCTGGGTAACGTGCGGCAGATTGACCCAGCTCGCATGCAGCCGTGGCCCCGAGATTTTCTTGATTCGGTCCAGCGGTTTGACTTCGACAGCGCCGAATTTTGCGAAATCGACTTCGGGGACCGTCGGCAGTGCCGGCCCGGCCGGAACCGGCCCACGTCCGGTCAGAATCGCCTTAACAAACGCCTTGATGTCATCCTTCAGCACCCGCTGTTTAACCCCGGTGCCGGTGATCTGGCCAAGGTCGACACCGAGCTCCCGCGCAAACTTGCGGACCGACGGAGCGGCGTGGGCACGAGTGAAATTCGTCGCGTTTATCGGCGGAAGCGTCAACGGTGTTGCCAAGGATTGCGCCGTGGCGGTGGTGGCGACCGGTGCGCTGACGGACGCTGCGGGCCTGTCGGGTTCGGGCTCGGGCTCGACGCGAGCGACTTGTGCGGCTTCCGTTGGCTCCTCGGTCACCG
>JAUWKW010000179.1 GCA_030614035.1 Chromatiales bacterium
GGTGGAATTGGACGCCGCGGCGGTTGATGTCAGCCTTGCCGGGCGCGGCCAGATGCCCGGCGGCTTACACCCGGTTAGCGTGACACTTGAGCGCATAGAAGCGATATTCGGCGCCGCAGGGTTCGCCGTGCACCAGGGCCCGGAAATCGAGGACGACTTTCATAATTTCACTGCGCTGAATATTCCTGCCGATCATCCGGCCAGGGCAATGCACGACACGTTTTATTTTCCGTCGGGAAAAATGCTGCGCACGCATACCTCGCCGGTCCAGATACGCACCATGATGGAGCAGGGAGCGCCGCTCCGCCTGATTGCCCCGGGCCGCGTTTACCGCTGCGATTCGGACATGACGCATACGCCGATGTTTCACCAGGTTGAAGGTCTAGTGGTCGATCGCGACGTGAGTTTTGCCAACCTTAAAGCCGTGTTGCATGAATTCGTAGAGCTCTTTTTCGAACGCCGGGCCGAATTGCGATTCCGACCGTCATATTTTCCATTTACCGAGCCGTCTGCCGAAGTCGATGTGCTTTCGGAATCGGGTCAATGGCTCGAGATCCTGGGATGCGGGATGGTGCATCCAAACGTGCTGCAAACGGTGGGCATCGATCCGGAAACATTCACCGGTTATGCGTTCGGCATGGGCGTGGAACGGCTGGCCATGTTGCGCTATGGAGTCGGCGATCTGCGCCTCTTCTTCGAAAACGACCTCCAGTTCTTGCGGCAGTTCGGGTAACAAGGCATGAAGATCAGCGAAGCCTGGCTGCGCGAGTGGGTCGACCCAGACGTTTCGACCCCGGAACTCGCCGAGCAACTGACCATGGCGGGGCTGGAAGTAGACACGCTTGAGTCTTGCGGAACCGGGCTGGACGGGATTGTGGTGGGCCGGGTTCTGACGGTGGAACCACATCCTAATGCCGATAGCCTGTCGCTGTGTTCGGTTGACGTAGGCGCCAAGAAGCCCCTGAAAATTGTCTGTGGCGCACCCAATGTGCACGAAGGAGGTCGCTATCCTGCCGTCCTGGTGGGGACAGCGCTTCCGGACGGGACCGAGATCAAACGCAGAAAGATACGCGGAGCGGTTTCCGAGGGAATGCTGTGTTCGGCCCGCGAGCTGGGTCTCGGTGACGACGCAGCGGGCATTTTTGAGCTCGATGCGGACTGTGCAGAGGGTGCCGCGCTGCTGGACGTGCTGGGTCTGGATGACCAGGTCATCGATCTCGATCTGACACCGAATCGCGCAGATTGCTTTTGCGTGACCGGCGTGGCGCGCGAGGTTGCCGCCATCAACGCACTGGATTTCACAGACCCGGATACCGTTGCGATTGAGCCGGCCCTGAAGGATACGTTCCCCATAAGCCTGGTCGCTAAAGACGCATGTCCGCGGTTCGCGGGGCGTGTTATTCGCAAGCTGAATCTGCGTGCCAATACGCCGACATGGATGCAGGAGCGCCTACGTCGCAGCGGCATGCGTCCGATTCATCCGGTTGTCGATGTGACCAACTACGTGATGCTGGAACTGGGCCAGCCGATGCACGCATATGACCTGGATCGTTTGAGCGAGAATATCGTCGCACGGTATGCCAAACCGGGTGAGGTGCTGGAACTGCTGGGCGGACAGGAGATTGTACTGACTGACGATGCGCTGGTAATCGCTGACGCCAGCGGGCCGGTCGGACTCGCCGGTATCATGGGAGGGGAGTCAACCGCAGTGTCGGAGCAGACCAGCGACATTTTTCTCGAATCGGCCTTCTTTGCCCCGTCGGCAATCGCCGGGCGGGCCCGGCGTTTTGGACTGCACAGCGATGCATCATTGCGGTTTGAACGCGGCGTCGATCCGGAGCAGCAGGTCCGGGCCATCGAACGTGCGACCGAATTGTTGCTGGCTATTGCCGGTGGAGCACCGGGTCCGGTGCAGGAGGCAATCAGTGAGGAACATGTCCCGGCCCGGCCCGAGATCACCTTGAGGCTGGAGCGGCTCGCGCGCGTTCTCGGAGTCGAAATACCCGCCGAGCAGGTGGAAGAAATTCTGACCCGGCTCAAGATGGACGTTTCGTCCTTCGACGCTGGCTGGCAAGTTCGGCCGCCGGCAAACCGCTTCGATATCAACATTGAAGAAGATCTGATCGAAGAGGTTGTGCGCTTGTTCGGGTATGACCGGGTACCCGAAACGCCTGGACAGGCGACGACCCAACTTGCGTCAGCTACCGAATCGAGGCTGCCGATCGCGCGAATTCGCACCGCACTGGTGGATCGCGGCTACCAGGAGGCGATGACCTATAGTTTCGTGGAACCCGGGCTGAGCGAGCGCATGACCGGCTCGGTCGACCATCTTGAACTGATGAACCCGATTTCTGTGGATCAGTCCGTTATGCGGGCATCGCTGTGGCCGGGCTTGATCCAGGCCCTGACGACGAACCTGAATCGCCAGCATACCAGGGTCCGCTTATTCGAGTCAGGCATTAGATTTATTCAACAAGACTCTGATATACTTGAAGAAGAAGTAATCGCAGGCTTGGCGGTTGGCGGTCGGACCCCCGAAAACTGGGAAGGGCCGGGTAACAGCGCAGATCTGTATGACATAAAGGCGGATATTGAAGCTTTATTTGCCCTGACCGGTGCCGCGACGGAATTTTCTTTCACGGCAGCTGAGCATCCGGCACTTAGACCAGGACGGTCGGCCCGCATCGACAGGTCCGGACAGCAGATAGGGTGGCTGGGCGAATTGCATCCGGGAATTGTCGCAACGCTCGAATTTCAACAGACCCCGGTGTTGTTCGAAATATGCGTAGCGCCAGCTTTTGCGGCAGTTCCGCCAGTGTATTCGGAAATTTCCCGGTTTCCGGCCGTGCGACGCGATATCGCTGTCGTCGTTGATCAGGCGGTGCCGGTTGTGAAGATCGAATCTGCGGTCAAAAAAGTCGTTGGTCCGGTCCTGCGAGAATTGACCATTTTTGATGTATATACGGGCGAAGGTATCGACACTGGACGAAAGAGCGTTGCTTTAGGGTTGATTTTGCAGGAAACATCACGCACCCTTACTGACGCGGAGGTTGACGGTGTCATCGACACCGTAACCGAATGTCTCGCAGACAAGTTCAAAGCCAAAATTAGAGAATAACTAAATGGCGCTGACGAAAGCCGAGATGGCGGAATCTTTGTTCAACGAGCTTGGATTGAACAAACGCGAAGCACGCGAACTCGTGGATTTATTTTTTGATGATCTTAGAAGTGCGCTGGCCGCTGGTGAGCAGGTTAAGCTGTCTGGATTTGGCAACTTTGACTTGCGTGATAAAAGTCAGCGGCCCGGACGAAATCCAAAAACGGGCGAAGAAATTCCTATAACGGCTCGGCGCGTGGTAACGTTCCGACCGGGACAAAAACTAAAAGCCCGAGTGGAAGCATATGCTGGAACCGGGGAATAACGACCAATTACCACCAATTCCTGGCAAGCGATACTTCACCATCGGTGAGGTAAGCGATCTTTGCGCGGTCAAGCCCCACGTGCTGCGCTACTGGGAGCAGGAGTTTCCACAGCTCAAACCCGTCAAACGGCGCGGAAACCGCCGCTATTATCAGCGTCAGGACGTACTGATCATCCGCCAGATCCGAAGCCTGCTCTACGACGAGGGGTTTACGATTGGTGGGGCGCGCCAAAAGCTGACCGGGCCAGAGGCCAAAACTGACTTGTCGCAGAGCCAGCAAATCATCAAGCAGATTCGACTCGAGCTTGAAGAAGTCATCAAGATTTTGCGGCGTTAGAATCTCTGCCGTCATTCCATTGGAGTATCATAGCGGCCCGTTTCCTGGGCCCTGGAATCGTTTACTGATCTCGATCAAATCACACGACGATCGTTGTCGGTTGCCGTGTGACATCCCCGGAGACAGGAATCATTTTCATTACGGTCGGGGCGTGGCGCAGCCTGGTAGCGCACCTGCATGGGGTGCAGGGGGTCGGAGGTTCGAATCCTCTCGCCCCGACCACTTCAATTCCGTTTCTTCGCGCATGCCGAAGTCCGTGCCTATCCCATATCAATTATTCTCGGTAATGCCGGACGTCGCCTGGGTCGCGTTTGCCGGGGCTACGTCCCGCGTGCCATTTATCCAAATCATGGTGGGTATC
>JAUWKW010000081.1 GCA_030614035.1 Chromatiales bacterium
GCTATTCGCTCTATATCAAAAGGTTTCCACAAGCCTCGAGGGCACGGCCAAAGGCCCCGAACAAAATCTGCTGGATCACGCGTTACGGGATTTCCGACTGGCGGGAGTCGATTTGCCTGCGAAAAAAAAGGCCCGTTTCAAAACGGTTATCGAAGAACTGACGCAGCTGCAGGCCAAATTCGAGCAGAACCTGCGCGATGCCATGGCCGCGTGGTCCTGGCACGAGACTCGGCGTGAGCGACTAGCAGGTATTCCGGAGACGGTTCTCGCATCCGCCGCTGAGGCAGCAGCAGCAGCAGACAAGCAGGGATGGCTGTTGCATCTGAACCAGCCGACCTACGTTGCCGTAATTACCCATGCAGAGAACCGCGATCTACGTTTCCAGTTCTACCGGGCATGGGTCACCCGTGCGTCGGACGAGGGCCCAAACGGGGGTCAGTTCGATAATTCGGAAACCATGGATCGTATTCTCGCCCTGCGTGCCGAAGAAGCGGCATTGGTCGGATACGAAAACTTTGCAGAGTATTCACTGGTCACCAAAATGGCCGGGTCTGTCGAGGAAGTGCGGGGGTTTCTGCGGCAGTTGCTCGACGAGTCCAGGTCCGTCGCGCGTCGTGAGTTGGCGGATCTTGAGCAGTTTGCCAGCATCGAACTGGAAGCCTGGGATATCCACTATTACAGCGAAAAGCTTCGGCGCGACCGGTTTTCCATCTCCGATGAGGAGCTGCGTCCGTATTTCCCGTTACCAAAGGTCCTAGATGGATTGTTTTTGGCCACCAACAAACTCTTTGGCATTACCGCTGAGCGAGACCATAACGTTGATACCTGGCGGCCAGACGTGCAGTTTTTCAAACTCCTAGACGCAAACGGTATCGAGATTGGCGCTTTTTTCCTTGATCTTTTTACACACCAGAACAAGCGCGCTGGCGCCTGGATGGATGAGTGCATAATGCGCAAGCATATTGGCGATCGTCTACAAACGCCGGTCGCCCATCTGGTCTGTAACTTTACGTTGCCGACGAATGATGCGCCCGCACTTCTCACGCACGATGAAGTCGTTACTATATTTCATGAATTCGGGCATACGCTGCACCATTTGCTCACCCGCATGGACTATCCGAGTGTCTCCGGGATAAACGGCGTACCCTGGGACGCCGTGGAGTTGCCGAGCCAGTTCATGGAAAACTTTGCCTGGGACCCACGCGTTGTCATTGCCCTGTCCAGTCATCATGTCACCGGGGAGGCATTGCCGGAAGAACTGCTCGAACGGCTCCAGGAGTCGCGTACCTTCCAGGCTGGCATGCAAATGTTGCGGCAACTGGAATTCGCGCTGTTCGACTGGCGGATCCACGCTGAGTATTCGGATGAAACCGGTGGACGAATTGGTGAAATCCTCAACGAGGTTCGTGAGCAGGTTGCAGTTGTCCGGTACCCGCCATTCAACCGGCTTGCGCACAGCTTCGCACATGTTTTCGGTGGCGGTTATGCAGCTGGATACTACAGCTACAAATGGGCAGAGGTACTAGCGGCCGACGCATTTTCCGCGTTCGAGGGCGAGGACCTGTTTAATCGCGACGCCGCAACAGCCTTCCGTCAACAGATACTGGAGGTTGGCGGCGGTGCCGACATTAGCGAAGCGTACCGTGCCTTCCGCGGGCGCGCTCCAGATATAGAAGCGCTTCTGGTTCGGTCCGGTATTCATTCACCGCCGGATGTTCAGTCAGCGACTTGACGAGTTAGCGCAACGGTATACGCATTTCCCCAAACGATGAAAATCGCAAGCTGGAATGTTAATTCAATTCGTGTGCGTATTGACCACGTGCGGGACTGGCTGCGCGAAGAACAAGCAGATGTGCTCGGGCTGCAGGAAATCAAGATGCCGGGGGAAAATTATCCGGTAAGCGATTTGGAGGAGGTTGGCTATCACAGCCTGGTGAATGGTCAGAAAACCTACAATGGTGTCGCGCTGCTGTCGCGCGAGGAACCGGAAGACCCGATTTGTGATCTGCCAGGTTATGACGATCCGCAAAAGCGCGTCGTCGCAGCATCCTACCGGGATATTCGCGCCGTCAACATCTACGTCCCAAACGGCCAGACCGTTGGATCGGAGAAATTTGAATACAAACTAGAGTGGCTCGATGCGCTGCGCGAGTTTCTCGCAGCTGAATTACTGAAGCATCCGCGGTTAGTCGTATTCGGTGACTACAATATTGCGCCCGAGGACCGCGACGTGCACGACCCAGCCGATTGGGAGGGCAAGATCCTGTGCAGTGATGCGGAGCGTGAGAAACTTCGCAACTTGATGGATCTCGGTCTGGTCGACAGTTACCGGTTATTCGACCAAGCGGAGAACGGTTTCAGTTGGTGGGACTACCGTGCGGGGGCCTTCCGGAGGAACCGGGGACTTCGCATCGATCTGATGCTGGTCTCAGAATCACTCGCCGCCACCTGTAGCGCTAGTGGTATCGATCCAGCTCCCCGACGGCTTGAGCGTCCATCGGACCATGCGCCGGTCTGGGCTGTTTTCAATTGACCCGCCAAAACCGGCGCAGGCCCTCACTGCACCACATTTAAAACGACGATTCGACACGGCCAAGCGTTTAGCCACCATTTCCGCAAATATGGTGATTGTGCGGATGTCGGGTGCATGTGAGAATGTTCCCCTGGAATCGCGAGGGAAGCGCGATCTAAAAGTCTGCAAGGACGCTAGGCCATTTCCTCGGTACTGCAGACAAGATGGTGGTAAACCACGATTCATTACCGGTTTCGCGACTGACTCCGAAAGATCGGAGAGACGACTACGATGTTACCAACACCGTAAAGGTCAGCTCCATAAATCAGGTCAGAGCGGCCGTCGGCAGGCTATTCCGGGCCGCCTACCCGACCGCATCGTTCGATCTGGGGTGGATGGCCTTCCACGATTTTCGCTTGCTGTTCGAAGGCCGAATGCCTGGCTACCAGGGTTGCGATACCGTCTATCACGACAGGCAGCACACGCTCGACGTAACTCTGGCGATGGCGCGCCTGATTGCCGGCCACGAGCGGTCCGTGCCAGTACCCGACCGGCTCGGGGAATACCGCGCGACCGTCGGTCTGATCACCGCACTGTTGCATGACTCCGGGTATATCCTCGAAACCACTGACACCGCGCACCAAAACGGCGCCGAGTATACGCTATCCCATGTTTCGCGTAGTGCCGCCTACCTACGCGATTACCTTCCGAAGATTGGCCTTGCTCAAGCGGTTCCGATCGCTACCGAGATCGTTCATTTCACGGGTTATGAGAAGAGCCTCGACGAGATCGAACTCGATGATCCAAAAGACAGCCTGATTGGCCATCTGCTCGGCACTGCTGATTTGATTGCCCAGATGGCGGACCGCTGTTACCTGGAAAAATGCCGCGATCGCTTGTACTGCGAATTTGTGCTGGCCGGCATCGCGATCAGCGACCAGGGCGACGGCTTCAAACTGGTTCGCTACCAGTCCGGTGTTGATTTGTTGCGCCAGACCCCCGCCTTTTACCGTGATACGGCGCTTCGGCGTCTGGACGGTTACTTCAGTGGTGCCTACCGGTACATCGAAGCGCTATACAACGGCCGCAACCCGTACATGGAGGTGATCGACAGGAATCTGCGTTATCTCGAGCACATCATCGAGATCGGAGAGTGGCCGGAGCTGCGACGCAATCCGCCGTGCTTCACCGTAAAAGACAGCGCGGTGTCAGCAACGAACGTGCTGGTCAATAGTTACCTCAACAATATTCGTAACTCGCCGGTGGTGCTGGGGAAGGCGTGAAGCGATAAATTCCTGGCACAACGACCGTTACTTAACGTATACAATACTCTTCAGTTCCCCGGCCTCTACTTCAAGATCCGCGGGCCACAGTCCGGTCCCCCGATCGTAGCGCCAAATCTCGACCTCATAGGTACCCGTTTGTCGATTACCGGAGAATACGGGCCGTTGCTCAACCGTCTTCGTGTCCGGATCACCACAATGCTTCAACACCTCATCCGCGGCCATTCCAGCTCGAATAAGTTTTCCCTTACACCTAAGAGTCGTATCTGCGCCCTGGCCGACACTCGACATAGTAATTATGAGCAACAACAACACCGACTTTTTCATATGGTTGTCCCTAGCGCGCCGCGATGAGCCGCAATGGTCTGGTTTAAAGGGTATTTGACCATGCGGGTCGAGGTCATGTTCAACCCTGATCGCAAACGCGTTGCAGCGATTGGATCCGACCACGCAAAACAGGTTGACATAATTCCGTTGTGAACGATGAACCGGCCACACAGTTCAACCCGGGAATTCCTCGAATCGAGGTAAGTCATCGTTGAGATCGTACCAATCGCGCTTCTGACTCACCCAGATGTGCGTTTTCGAACGGATTCCGGGATCTCCGTCGATCGTGCCGATGCGTAACCCCACCATGTCGGGGCTGGCTTGCGACCGAGCGAAAACATGTGCCCCACAGCGACTGCAGAACCAGCGATTCTTTCCTGGAGAGGATTCATACGGTGTCAGCGCATTTTCCCCGGAAATAATTTTGAATGCGCCTTCGGGTACGAAGCCGGTAGATCCATAGACCGTGCCATTGATCTTTCGACAGGTTTCACAATGACAGTGAATGATTCCCTGTATATCTTCCGACACTTCGAACTTCACTGCCCCACAATGACAACCGCCGCTAACCATCATTCCTCTCCATCCCAGTACCCCACAGGTTTCTTTGCATAAAAGCCGCCGACTTTGTTGCGCCCACCGCCTTTGAGCCAGAATTTGTCTGCCAGCACCCCGAGTTTCTCCGAGTCCGGGTAATGCACAACGTCGGGCATATTCATCGTCGAGATACAAATATATAGCAGGTCTTCTTGCCCTTGATTGACGAATACGTGCGGGTACTCGGCTCCGCGGGGTATCAACACAAAATCGCCTTCCTCCATTTCCACTTCCTGCTCGCCGACCGACAACACACCGACCCCGGAAAGAACGTATATCGCCTCATCGTTCGCGAGGTGAGCATGTCGCGGAAAGGCCCGTTTGCCCGGTGCTACCTTGAAAACGGCACAACCAAGACCACTATCGTTTTCCGGTGCCGTCAGACCGATGCGGCCGCATTGGAAATTCTCACCGTGTGATCTTTCGCTCCAGTCCTGATCGCGAACATTGGATTTGTGAATCATTCTGCTCCCCGTTTTCTGTAGCTGGTATTTTCCCGGAATCACCGCTCGCCCGGATTCGGCTCGGCACGCCTGAGGCGCTCATCCTCAGCCAGTTTGCATTCGGGCAGGTCATCGAACATGCGCGGACTAAGTGTGCCGTCCGGATTCGCTCTGGGTTCACCGAGGTCTTGGTAATAACGATCGCAAATGTCCGGATCGGTGCGGCTCGCTTTACACTGTGCGATTTCCCGTGTCCTGATGGGCGCTATCCGGGCTTCCCTGGCCGTTTCACAGCCGGCGTCCAGTTCCTCCAGCGACATATCCGCGTATTGCACTGCCCGGACTTGCGGCATCGCCGGGGCGGTTCCTGGTTCCGCCGCCGATTTTCTCGTCGGCGGTGGCACGAATCCGGGTAGCGGGGCTGGTTCAACGATCATGACTTCTGCCGCGACTCCGTCCGGTGGAGGGCTGGTCGAGTAAGTCGCATGTCCAGACTCATCCACTGTTTTGTAGACGGTCTGAGCCGGGAGTCCTGCAAAAACAAATAGACATAGCACGCCCACCACGAAAAAGCCCGATGGCCGAACTGCGTACAAGAGCCCATCAGCTTTGATTTCAGACATCGCGCACTTTATGTATGCATCCCTGCAGCTGATGCACGCTAGCATAGTGGTATGGTCTGCCGCGCGAGAGCGGTTCCCCGCCCGGGTGTTCGGCACCGAAACACTCGCTATCCGTTGATATAACGCTCCATTTGCTCGATGACGAACTGTTGCTCGGCGATTATGTACTTGACCAAATCTCCAAGTGAAATAACGCCAAGCACTTCATTGCCATCGAGAACCGGCAGGTGACGGATTCGGCGCTCGGTCATTATCGCCATGCATTCCTCGATCTTGTTATCCGGCCCCGTCGTGATCACTTCGGAGCTCATGATCTCGCTAATTTTCGTGTTTTCCGATGACCGTCCTTCCAGGATAATTTTTCGGGCGTAGTCTCTCTCGGAAATTACACCGACTAATTTCTGGCCATCCATCACGATCAGCGCACCCACTGCCTTTTCAGCCATAAGATGAATTGCATCGTAGACCGACGCATCCGGAGCAATGCTCCAAACGTCATACCCTTTCTTCTTCAGTAATGTTTGAATCCTTTTCATCGGATTTCCCCCTGTCATGCCCTGTTGGCAGCGGCTAACTACGGGGCAGGGCGAGCATCAAATCTTCATCCCAAAGTTTCGAGTTCCCCGGCCGGACATTATTAATGCTTAGCCAAAAAGACGAAGCGACGGACCACCGAGTTCGCCAAGTAACCACCCGAGGTTGTCCTAGGATACGAATGCCAACGGCACGCTGAGAAATAACAGAAGCCATCGAGTGTGCTTGTCGGTACGGATAAATACATATAGAACCGCTATGTAATGCACGGCGGCCAACGCGAGTGCAATTGCAGGGACAGAGAAGAGATCGCCGGCAGTGGCGAACGAGTAAAATAACGAGCCCAACCCGAATATCACCGCCAGAAGGAAGGCGATCG
>JAUWKW010000072.1 GCA_030614035.1 Chromatiales bacterium
TGATCCACCCGCCAGCTGCGCCATCAGGTTCGCCGTGGCAGGCGCGATCAATATCAAGTCGGCCCAGCGGGCAAGCTCGATGTGGCCCATACCCGATTCGGCTTTTTCATCCCAGAGATCGCCACGAACCGGCTCGCCCGATACGGCCTGGAACACGGTCGGCGATACCAGCCGCTCAGCACTGGCTGTCATGATCACCGTCACCTCGGCGCCTTGCTCCCGCAGGCGCCTTACCAGGTCGGGGCTTTTGTAAGCCGCTATGCCGCCGGTGACGCCTAGCACGACATGCTGTCCCCGAAGGTCAGCCATTACGGCTCGCTGTTTCATGCTCGTTCACAACCGCCAAAGGGTACCGCAAACCCTCTGGTAGTGCTGTGCTTTGTCAGCACACGCTGCAGTTTCTCGACTATTGTCAAGTGCGCCGGAAGAGCAGAATCCAATGATGAGAGAACAAAGGATAAAAGACTGGCCAACCACCCAAAGGCCGCGGGAACGCCTGCTGCAATTCGGTCCCGAACAGATCACCGATGCCGAGTTGATCGCGATCTTGGTCGGCCACGGAACTTCCGGGCAGTCTGCCGTGGCAACCGCACGAATGCTACTCAAACGATTCGGAAGTATCCGCGGCATCCTCAATGCCAGTCCACCTGAGCTCGTCAAGGTTAGAGGTATGGGCGCCAGCAAAACGGCTCGATTGATTGCCGCGCGGGAATGCGGATGCCGCAACTTGCAAGAAAAGATGACTCCGGGCAAAGCCATCCGGTCTCCGGACGATAGCCGACGTTACCTGGTGGCGCGGCTACGGGACCGGCCACACGAAGTCTTCTGTTGTATGTTCCTGGACAACCGGCATCGCGTGTTGGCATTCGACGAACTGTTTCGGGGGACGATCGATGCCACGACGGTTTATCCGAGAGAAGTGGTCAAACAGGCGCTGTACCGCAACGCTGCCGCAGTAATACTTGCCCATAATCACCCTTCGGGAATTGCCGAGCCCAGCCAGGCGGACCGACTCATCACCCGCCGGATACGCGATGCGCTGGATCTTATCGACATCCGGTTGCTTGACCATTTTATTGTCGGAGACGGCGATTGCGTGTCGTTGGCAGGGCGCGGAGAGATTTGAGCCCGACACGAGAAGTCGGACAAACAGGGGCCGCACGCGCCGGGCTTGGGAAGATCAGTCAGCTTGCCTATTGAGGCCCGGGCTGGTATAAAACGCCTCCTTTGCGCTGCCCAATACGGCACTAACTTATTGATTTATTGAAGGCTCGTCATGTCCCGAGTATGTCAGGTAACAGGCAAGCGCCCGATGTCGGGAAATAACGTTTCGCACGCTAATAACAAGACCAGACGCCGGTTTTTGCCCAACATTCATCCACATCGCTTTTGGGTAGATAGCGAGCAGCGCTACGTCAAGTTAACGGTGTCCAGGAAAGGCCTCAGAATCATCGATAAGCACGGTATCGACAAAGTTTTAAGTGACTTGCGTACCCGTGGCGTAAAAGTCTGACAAACGGTGGCGCGGTAGTTCGCCGGAGACTGAGAAATGAGAGAAAAAATTCGGCTAGTATCATCGGCAGGAACCGGGCACTTCTACACGACGACCAAGAACAAGCGGCTCCACCCGGAGAAATTCGAGGTCCGCAAGTTCGACCCGACGATACGCAAACACGTGATCTACAAGGAAGGCAAGATCAAGTAAGTGAGATCGGTTTTTGCTTGCATTAAAAAACCCGCCAACGGCGGGTTTTTTCGTTGCTGCGGCCACAAGCGCCGACTTGACTCACTATCAGGCAGCCTGCAGCGCGTAACCGCGAAGCCTGGTAGCGAAATCTTCCAGCACTTGAATTCCGCTGGCCTCGGCCATTGCGCACCATTCCTTCAATTGCGTAACCAGATGTTCATTACTAACGTTTGCCTGCTCCCATAATTCGGTCAGGCGCTCGCGGTACTCGTGAACGACGCGGATTGTCTGATGATCGGCAAGCAAAGCGGTTAAGCGCGCCCGGGCTACATCGTCGAGTCGACCGGGGCGGCGCACCACCAGTTTCCGTGCTTTTCGCAATAAGCTGTTGCTTCGATTGGCACGCCGCTCGGTCCGAAGCACCGGCAACGTAACTTTGCGCGTGTAATCCCGAAGTACATGCATACGATTTACCAGGATTACCTGCAGCGTCTCCAGGTCCACGTGACGCGGCTCGTCCGCGAAATTGGGCTTGGGCGCCACGCGGCGGATCTTGCACATACCCAAGGCCCGCAGGGTACAAATGTAGAACCAACCGATATCGAATTCCCACCAACGCACCGAAAACTTCGCCGACGTAGGAAACGCATGGTGGTTGTTATGCAATTCTTCACCACCGATCAAGAGCGCGATCGGTAGCATGTTTGTCGAAGCATCGTCAGTCTCGAAATTCCGATAACCGGAATGATGGCCAAGTCCGTTGATTCCGCCAGCGGCGAACACCGGCATTGAAAGCATCTGAATTGCCAGGATCGTGATGCCAACCACCCCGAACAACAGCAGATCAATGGTGAGCATCAGCACGATACCCAAACTCGAGTAACGTGCGATGACATTTCTCTCAAGCCAGTCATCCGGAGTTCCGCGCCCAAACTCGTCCAAGGTCTCGGCGTTTTTCGCTTCGACCTTATACAGTTCCGCACCTTCCAGCAGGACCTTGCGCAGACCGAATACGACCGGACTGTGTGGGTCTCCTTCGCGCTCGCAATGAGCATGATGCTTGCGATGTATAGCAACCCATGCGCGAGTCTGCATGCCGGAACTCAGCCAGATCCAGATACGGAAGAAGATGCGCAGCGCAGGGTGCAGGTCAATCGCCCTGTGCGCCTGATCCCGGTGCAGGTACAGCGTTACCGCCATCATCGAAACCTGGACCATGACGAAGGTAATCGCCACGTAACCCCAAAACGTCAGGCCAGAAAACAGCCCGTAAGCATAGTCCAACATATAACCGCGCCCTCCGAAGAGGTAAAAGCGGCCGTGACTATAGCCGAACCTGGCAACGACTCCAAGCGAATGGCTCTCGCTTTGCGGCCTGCAGGCTGTTTTAGGTTTCAGCGGCGATCCGCTGCGAAGTGCCGATAAGCGTCTGTTTTAAAGGGTATCCCAGCGGATATTGCGGTACAACAAACCCCTGCCCAGCGAAGTCTGAACGGGGCGTAGCGGGTCCCCAGGACCTCGGTTATGCTTGCGATAGAGCCACTCCATGCCTGAATTGCCCGAAGTTGAAACAACCCGCTTGGGGATTAGTCCCAGCCTTTCTGGTCACTCCATTGCAGGTGTCGTGATTCGGGAACGGCGGCTTCGCTGGCCGATTCCCGAGCACATCGAAGAACGGTTGACCGGCGCTGTCGTGTCCAGCGTGGAGCGACGCGCCAAATACCTGCTGTTTCGAACCGCGCGCGGCACCGCGATGGCACACCTCGGTATGTCGGGTAGCATGCGTATCGTCGCATCAGAAACCGATCCGACTCCGCATGACCACTATGACATCGTCATGGATAGTGGAACGGCGTTGCGGTTCAATGATCCCCGCCGCTTCGGCTGTCTACTGTGGACCGACGACAACCCGGCAATTCATCCATTATTGGCGCGCCTTGGCCCGGAACCGCTTGGGGCAGATTTCAACGGGGAGTATTTGTATTCAACCGCGAAAAATCGGCGCGTCACCATCAAGCAGTACCTGATGAACGGCAACATAGTAGCGGGCGTTGGAAATATTTATGCAAGTGAATCGCTGTTTCGATCGGGTATCCACCCGCTCCGCGCGGCGGGGCGTATTTCGCAGAAAAGAATGAATGATTTGGCGCAGCAGGTTCGTGCGGTTTTGACCGAGGCTATTCGACTCGGCGGAACAACACTGCGTGATTTTTATGGCGGAGATGGCAAACCAGGATATTTCAAAGCCGAGCTCATGGTGTATGACCGAGCCGGAATGCCGTGTCGCTTGTGCGGAGAACCTATTCGACAGGCCGTCATCGGCCAAAGATCCACTTATTATTGTGTCGGTTGTCAGCGCTAAGCGTCGCTTAAACGGTCATCGGGTTTGTCGCAGACACCCGGCTAGTACACCCGAACCTCGTCCTCACCCCGGCCCCGGGGATCGGTCACTGCTTCGACTTTACCGGTTTCATAGTCCCAGGTAACGACGTTCATATTGCCGAATGCACGGCGTGATTCTTTTAGTTGATGGCCCATTTCTGTCAGGCCCTCCTGTTCGTCCGGGGACAGGGCGCCTTTTTCGAACACCACTTCATCGGGAAAAAACTGGTGATGGTATCGCTTGAGGCCAACCATCTCGGAGGCGTTTGCCCCGCCCATCCACTCGAGCCCCGCCAGAAAAACCATCGTAATAATTCTACTTCCGCCTGGTGTACCAAGAATCGCTACGCCGCGGTCGGACTCAAGAAACGTCGGGGACATACTTGAAAGCATCCGTTTACCCGGGGCGATCTCATTGGCGGTGGTGCCAATCAACTCGTATTCATTGGGTGTTGCCGGCTTGATTACGAAGTCGTCCATTTCATTATTGAGGATCACGCCAGTACCTGGCGGCATAAAGCCGGAGCCGTACCAGGTATTTATGGACAGTGTCGCGGCTACCCTATTGCCCTCGCTATCGAGTACTGAGAAATGCGTGGTTTGCGTGCCCCCGGATTGTTTCGGCCAAATACCAGCAAGACTTGTGCTACGCGTAGCTTGGTCTGTACGAATCGATCCACGCTGGCCGGCCGCGTAATACGGATGCGTCAGGCGTGCCACCGGTATGTCAACGAAGTCCGGGTCGCCGAGGTATTTCGCTCGATCACGATAGGCCCGGCGCATGGCTTCTATGATCAGGTGCTTGCGGGTTGCCGAATCCATCGCCTGCAAATCGAAACCTGCCAGCACGTGCAGCATGTTTGCCAACGCAATACCCCCGGATGATGGGGGCGGTGCAGAAATAATTCGCACGCCTCGATTCTCAACGACTATCGGCTCACGCTCGATTACCTTGTAGTTCGCAAGATCGTCGGCGGTCCAGATTCCACCAGCATCGCGCACTCCATCGACAAGAAGTTTGCTGGTCTCACCGCGGTAGTAACCGTCGAAGCCATTGTCCGCTAAGCGTTGCAGGGTTCGCGCCAGGTCCGGCTGCCGAATAACTGTGCCAGTCTCGGGTATTTCTCCATCGGGTAGAAAAACCTTTGAAAACGCGGGCCATTGCTCGTAGGCACGACTGCGAAAACGCAGTCCCATTAAAGTGCGCCTGGACGCGGAAAAACCGTTCTCAGCGTAGCGGATCGCCGGCGCCAGGCTTTGGGCCAGCGGCAAACGCCCGTAGCGGTCAGCAAGAAAAACCAGTCCCGCCGGCTGGCCCGGTATCCCGGCTGCAAGCGGACCATCTAGTGAAGCATGCGGACGCGGCTCACCCTGTTTGTCGAGATACATATCCGCTGTTGCGGCTCCGGGAGCTACCTCACGGGCATCCACGAAAATATTCCGGTCTTCCGCCTCTATATGCAGCAACCAGAACGCGCCGCCGCCGAGCCCCGAGCTGGCAGGCTCAACGACTGCTAACGCAGCGCCGACAGCAACCGCGGCATCAAACGCGTTGCCTCCCTGACCGAGAATTTCCATGCCGGCTTTTGTTGCCAGCGGATCAGCGCTCGCTATGGCGGCCTGTTTTGGTAGTGATTCTGCACAGGCCAGCAGCGGCAGCAAAAGCGCGATCAACCATGTGCCAAAAAATGCTGTCTTTCGGTCTGTTTTCATCAAAAAAGCTGGAAAAGTTATTCCGCGTTCGGCGACATGCGTCCGAAGCTTGGGAAACTGAACGGATCCTTTAGACACTATCCAGGTAAGCTAAATCGTCTGTGCTCACGGCGCGCAATGAGCCCGCAGTGCGTTGTTCACAGACACGTGCACGAAGGCCGACACGTCACCGCCCATGCTGGCGATTTCGCGCACCAGTGACGAGGAGACAAACATGAATTTTTCGGTCGGAGTCAGAAAGACAGTTTCAACCTGCGGCTCAAGATGGCGGTTCATCGTTGCCAGCTGAAATTCATATTCAAAATCCGATGCTGCCCGCAATCCCCGTATAACGGCCTGCAGCTTGCGGGCTCGTGCGAAACTGACGGTCAAACCGTCGTACCCCTCTACTTCGACGTGGTCCAGGTCGGCCAGCACTTCCCTTGCCATCGTCATGCGTTCATCCAGGTCAAACATCGGTGTTTTACCCGGACTCGCGGCCACAGCGATTACGACCGGACTGAACAGTGTCGCGGCCCGGCGCACAATCTCCTCGTGACCGTTGGTGAAGGGATCGAATGTTCCCGGATACATGGCCCCTGTCGCCACTAACACACTCCGTTTCGCCTAAAAAAATGCCGCTTCAGCCTTTCCACCGCGCCAACGCGTAGACTACCTGGCCCGCCGATTTCTGCTGCAGCAGTTCCCAGGAATCTGGCAGGGCAGGCGGACCCTGCCGGTGACCGGTTTCCAGGTAAACAAAAGCTCCAGGCGCCAGCCAACCGCGGCTGCCGAGCAGTGTACACAAATTTTCCAGGCCCGGACCGTCGAACGGCGGATCCAGAAACACCAGATCGAAGGCGCTAGGCTCAGTTTGCAAAAACTCACCGGCATCTTTGTTAAGTACTTGCACTGCTGGGCAGCCCAACTCTTTAAGTGTTTCGCGCAAACCTTGAGCGGCGGCTTTGTCCCGTTCGACAAAGACCATCTGGGATGCGCCGCGCGACAGTGCCTCGATGCCCAGCGCCCCGGTACCCGCGAACAGATCGAGCCCGCGCGTGCCTTCGATCACTGGCGCGAGCCAATTAAACACGGTCTCCCTGACGCGATCCGGCGTCGGGCGAATTCCGTCGGCCACAATCCTGAGGCGCCGGCCCTTCCACTGGCCCGCAATGATTCGAAGCTTCGACTTATCGCCCCGGTCTTTACGTTGCGTCATAAATCCCGCCCGTATTGAAAAACTCGCGCTGCAAAAAAGCGCGGGCAGCGACCCGGAACGATTTTGATGAAATTGTACGGACAGTTTGCATTGTACGTACAAATCCAAATAACCGCCCGTACTTTAATCCAGTTGCATTAATTGTTATCCGATACCGATTCA
>JAUWKW010000060.1 GCA_030614035.1 Chromatiales bacterium
TCGACAAGATGATTCAGCTTCAACATGTACATGTAGCCGACAGTAATCGGTCGATCGAATGGCTCTCCGGTACGCCCGTCGATCAGTGCTGCCTGGCCGGTCTCGGGAAGCCCCGCCAATTCAAGCATGTGCTTGATCTCGGCCTCAGTGGCACCGTCGAATACGGGTGTCGCTATCGGCACACCGTTGCGCAGGTTGTCGGCCAACTCTAGAGTCTCGTTGTCATTCAGGCTTTTTAGGTCGGCCTTTTGCCCGCCAGACTTGTTGTAGATCTCATCGAGGAAGCTTCTGACCTTCGACACCGTACCCCCGCTGTCAATGAGATCGGCAATTTTGCCGCCCAACGCCTTGGCAGCCCAACCCAGGTGAGTTTCGAGCACCTGCCCCACATTCATCCGGGATGGTACGCCCAGAGGATTGAGCACGATGTCGACCGGTGTCCCGTCCTCCATGTAAGGCATGTCCTCGACCGGGATGATCGTCGATATAACGCCCTTGTTGCCGTGACGTCCGGCCATCTTGTCGCCTGGCTGGATGCGGCGTTTAACCGCGAGGTATACCTTCACCATCTTCAGTACACCCGGCGCCAGATCATCGCCTGCGGTTATCTTTTCCCGCTTTTCTGCAAAGCGCCGCTCGAACTCCTCGCGCTGCTTCCGCAATCTCTCCGCAGCGTGCTCAAGCTCTGCATTGGCGACGTCGTTCCTCAGGCCGATTTCAAACCACTGCTCGTGTTGCAATTCGTCGAGGTAGGCCATCGTAATCTTGCTGCCCTTTTTGAGCTTATTCGGACCACGGTCGGCAAGCTTTCCGAGCAACATTCGCTCAACGCGCTCAAAAATATCGTCTTCAAGTATGCGTTGCTGATCGTCGAGATCCTTGCGCACGCTTTCCAGCTCAGAATCTTCGATCGAGAGAGCGCGCCGGTCCTTGTCAATACCCTCGCGGGTAAAGACGCGCACATCGATGACCGTCCCGTCCATGCCCGGAGGCACGCGCAGCGACGTGTCTTTGACGTCAGAGGCTTTCTCTCCGAATATCGCCCGGAGCAGTTTCTCTTCCGGGGTGAGTTGAGTCTCGCCTTTAGGCGTGACTTTGCCCACCAGAATATCGCTAGCCTGCACTTCAGCGCCGATGAAGGCGATACCCGCTTCGTCCAGCTTGCCAAGCGCCGCATCACCCACGTTGGGAATATCGCCGCTGACCTCTTCCGGCCCCAACTTGGTGTCCCGCGCAATGCAGGTGAGCTCCTCGATATGAATTGTCGTGAATCGATCTTCCTCGACCAGCCGTTCGGATATCAGGATTGAGTCCTCAAAGTTGTATCCGTTCCACGGCATGAACGCGACGAGCAGATTCTGCCCCAGCGCCAGTTCACCCAAGCTGGTTGAGGCGCCGTCGGCAAGCACGTCGCCAGTGGAGATCATATTCCCCGCCTTGACCAACGGACGCTGGTTGATGCAGGTATTCTGGTTGGAACGCGTGTATTTGCACAGATTGTAGATATCCACACCGGACTCTGCGGCCGTAGTCTCGTCGTCATTGACACGAACGACAATGCGCGAAGCATCCACCGAATCCACTACCCCGCCACGCCGGGCAATGACGGTTACACCCGAATCTATCGCCACCGTTCTTTCCATGCCCGTGCCAACCAGCGGAGTCTCGCTGCGTAGTGTCGGAACCGCCTGCCTTTGCATATTGGAGCCCATCAGCGCCCGGTTTGCGTCGTCGTGCTCGAGGAACGGAATCAGCGACGCCGCCACCGATACGATCTGCTTCGGCGAGACGTCCATGTACTGGATTCTCTCCTTGGGCATGATTGTGAACTCGTTGTTGTGCCTAACCGACACGAGCTCGTCTACAAATCGGCCTTTGCTGTCCAGCTCCGCGTTCGCCTGAGCAATGACAAACTGGCCCTCTTCGATGGCCGAAAGATATTCGATCTCGGTCGAAACTTTGTTGTCCTGCACCTTACGGTACGGGGTCTCAAGGAAACCGTAATCGTTGGTTCGCGCGTAGACGGCTAGCGAGTTAATCAGACCGATGTTCGGCCCTTCGGGCGTCTCAATCGGACATACCCGGCCGTAGTGCGTCGGATGAACATCACGAACCTCAAATCCAGCCCGTTCCCGCGTCAGGCCGCCCGGGCCTAATGCCGATACACGTCGCTTGTGCGTGACTTCGGACAGCGGATTATTTTGATCCATGAACTGAGACAGTTGGCTGGACCCGAAAAATTCTTTAACTGCCGCTGCCACGGGCTTCGCATTGATCATTTCCTGTGGCATCAGCCCTTCTGAATCCGCCAGCGTCAACCGTTCTTTGACAGCTCTTTCGACCCGGACCAGGCCAACCCTGAACGCATTCTCCGCCATTTCTCCAACGCTGCGGACGCGGCGGTTACCGAGATGATCAATGTCATCGACACTGCCCTTGCCATTACGGATATTCATCAGAAGTAGCAGGACGGCGGTGATATCGTCCTTGCTCAGTACGCTTCCGCCTTCAGAATCCGGCCGGCCAACGCGCCGATTAAATTTCATCCGTCCAACGTCGGACAGATCGTACCGTTCCGGGTTGAAGAACAAATTGTTGAAAAGATTCTCGGCCGCATCCTTGGTCGGGGGCTCACCCGGTCTCATCATCCTGTATATCTCAACCAACGCTTCCAGTTGTGTTGAGGTAGAGTCGATTCTGAGCGTATTCGAGATGTACGGACCCTGATCAAGGTCGTTTACAAACAGCGTTCGGATATGCTCGATGCCCTTTTCGATCAAGGTATCGATCAATTCAGGGGTTATTTCATCATTCGCCTCGGCGAGCAATTCGCCGGTTTCCGTATCGACCACATCGTGAGCGAGAATTTTCTGCTCCAGATACTCCTTCGGAACCGTCAAAGTCTCCGCGCCCGACTTCTCCAGTTCGCGGACGTGCCGGGCAGTTATCCGGCGTCCTTCCTCGACGATCAGCTTCCGGCCAATTTTAATAGCAAAGATCGCGTTGTCGCCGCGAAGACGCTGCGGTACCAGACCGAGTTTGATTTCTGACTCAGACAGATAGAAATCGTCTTTCTCGAAAAACAGATCCAGCATTTCACCATTGGTCATTCCCAGTGCCCTTAAAAACACTGTCACGGGCAACTTTCTCCGCCGGTCGATTCTCGCGTATACGCTGTCCTTCGGGTCAAATTCGAAATCCAGCCACGAGCCTCGGTAGGGGATCACCCGTGCTGAAAACAGGAGTTTTCCGGACGAATGAGATTTGCCTTTATCGTGATCGAAAAATACACCCGGTGAGCGATGCAACTGCGAAACAATTACGCGCTCGGTCCCGTTAATGACAAAGGTTCCGTGATCGGTCATCAGGGGCATTTCCCCCAGATAAACTTCCTGCTCCCGGACTTCCTTCACCCGCTTCGTCGAACCGGGGGCGTCTTTGTCGTAGATCACCAGTCTGACCTGCACGCGCAGTGGTGCAGCATAAGTCAGCCCTCTGAGTTGGCACTCCTTGACGTCGAATACCGGGGTACCAAGCTCATAGCTGACGTATTCCAGTGCTGCCGCGCCAGAGTAACTGACTATCGGAAACACACTCTGAAACGCCGAGTGCAAGCCACTTTCCTTTCTTTGTTCTGCGCCGACATCCTGTTGAAGAAATTTCCGATAGGAATCAAGCTGGATCGAAAGCAGGTAGGGAGCATCCAGAATGACCGGACGCTTACCAAAGTCCTTTCGAATCCGCTTCTTTTCAGTAAAGGAATACGCCATGAAATAGCACCTCTAAACAGGCTGTTCAGTAAGAAGGGACGAAAAAACCAAGACCGCTGCGCAGGGGCAAGAGTCCCCACTCGCCGCAGCCATGCCTGGCGACATCATCCACAGAAATTTTTGATTCGCGTGCAAGCGCGGTTGCCTGGCCACCCTTGCCAGTTACTTCAGCTCGACCGTAGCGCCGGCCTCTTCAAGCTGCTTTTTGACCTCCTCGGCCTCGTCCTTGGGAATACCCTCCTTGATCGCCGCGGGCGCACTCTCGACCGCGTCCTTGGCTTCCTTGAGCCCCAAGCCGGTGACCGTACGAACCACCTTGATTACCGCGACTTTGTTTTCACCGAAGCTGTTCAACATCACGTCAAATTCGGTTTTCTCCTCGGCGACTTCACCACCAGCCGAAGCGGCCCCTGGCGCTGCTGCGACAGCCACCGGTGCTGCGGCAGAAACGCCCCAGTCTTCTTCAAGCTCGGAAATGAGCTCTACCAGCTCCATTACCGGCATCTTGCCGAGAGCTTCTTTTACTTGGTCTTTCGAAACAGCCATTGTCTTAACTCCTAAAAATTCAGAATTCCCAAATCAGTTCGCAACCAAGCCCTTAGGCTTCCTGTTGCTGATCCCTGTATGCACCCAAAAGCCGCGCGAATTTAGCCGCCGGCTCTGCTAGCGTTCGTACGAATTGGCTGGCTGGCGCCTGCAACAGCCCAAGCAACTGGGCGCGCGCCCGGTCCAGCGTCGGTAAGCGCGCCAGACGATCAAGGTCAGCCGAGGGATAGACGTCCCCGCCGACCGCCACAGCCTTGGTCACGAGGTCATCGTTTTCCTTGGAAAATTCCTTGACCACCCGTGCGGCCGCACCGGGATCTTCCCGGGAAAACGCCAGCAAAAGGGGTCCTTCCAACGCGCCGGTCAGGCACTCGAATTCAGTCCCTTCGATCGCTCGCTTTGCCAAGGTATTCTTGATCACACGCACATAGACGCCTTCGCTCCTGGCTTTGGCCCTGAACTCAGTCATCTGCGCCACCGACAACCCACGGTATTCAGCAGCGATTGCCGACAGTGCCGTAGCGGCGACCTCGTTTACCTCTGCGACAAGTGCCTTCTTGTCTTCGAGACTGAGTGCCATCACATAACTCCTGGATTCGTTGTCACACTTACTGGCTGTGACTCATTCACAACCAACCGTGATGGCCGCCGTAACCAGGAAACCCTGATTCGGGTATTGCCATCTGCGCAGGCACGACCTGTTGCCCATTAAGGCGACGGATCTCGTCGAACTCCGCCGCCGCCTGCGGTCTTTGATGAAATTTGCAATCCATTGCGGCGATCTTATTGCTCAGGCGGGAACAGCCCCGTTGATGCACCAAATCGCCCGGTCGTTCCTATTCGTCCAAACTCGACTGGTCAATCAACACGCCCGGACCCATCGTTGAGGACACCGTCAACTTTTTCATGAATACGCCTTTCACCGACGCTGGCCTTGCCTTTCTCAGATCAGCCAGCAGCGCGTCAAGGTTGTCCTTAAGAGCGGTATTTTCGAAATCGGTCCTTCCGATTGGGCAGTGAATGATCCCGGCCTTGTCGGTCCGGTACCTGACTTGCCCGGCCTTTGCATTTTTAACCGCTGTCTCTACATCCTGGGTCACCGTGCCAACCTTTGGATTGGGCATCAGCCCGCGTGGGCCAAGCACCCGGCCCAGCTGACCAACCACCTTCATCGTGTCGGGTGTCGCGATGACCGTGTCATACGCGAGATCGCCACCCTTCATGCTCTCCGCCAGGTCGTCAAGCCCGACCACGTCGGCTCCTGCGGCCTTGGCTTTGTCGGCATTCTCGCCTTGCGCAAATACCGCGACGCGTACGTCTTTGCCTGTGCCATGGGGCAGCACGGTCGAGCCCCGGACGGCCTGATCCGACTTGCGTGGATCGACACCAAGATTCACTGCAACGTCCACAGATTCCTTGAACTTGGCGCTGGCCATCTCACGTACCAGGTTCAAGGCATCATCGACCGGTCTGGGTTCCGTGCGCGATGCTTTTTCTTTATGCGCCCGTGTTCGCTTGCTCAATGACGCCATGTCAGACCCCCTCTACGTCGAGTCCCATACTTCTTGCACTTCCGGCAATAATTCGCACTGCTGCATCGAGATTGGTGGCATTCAAGTCCACCATTTTGGCTTTCGCAATTTCCTCAAGCTGAGCACGCGTGACCGTCCCAACCTTGTTCGTGTTCGGTTCGCCGCTCCCCTTCGGAATACCGGCGGCCTTTTTCAGCAATACGGCCGCGGGCGGCGTCTTAGTAATAAAGGTAAAACTGCGATCGCTATAAACCGTGATCACGGCCGGAATTGGCATACCCGGCTCGTGGTTCTGTGTTTGCGCGTTGAACGCCTTGCAGAACTCCATGATATTCACACCATGCTGCCCAAGAGCCGGCCCAACCGGCGGGCTCGGGTTAGCCTGTCCTGCCGGGACCTGCAATTTGATGTATGTTTCTACTTTCTTCGCCATTGCAAGGCTGACCCCTACCCTTTCTCTACCTGGCCGAAATCGAGTTCAACCGGTGTTGCCCGGCCCAAGATCTGCACCGCCACGCGCAGTTTGTTCTTGTCGTAGTTAACGTTTTCGACCACACCGTTGAAATCGTTGAAAGGTCCGTCTATGACACGCACCACTTCGCCAGGTTCGAACAAGATCTTGGGCCTGGGCTTGTCTGCACCCTCTTCAACTCTATGGAGAATCGTATCCGCTTCTTTGTCAGTAAGCGGCGCCGGGCGATCGCGGGAGCCGCCGATGAACCCGAGAACCCTCGGTACTTCCTTGACCAGGTGCCAAGTCTCATCATCCAGTTCCATCTGTACCAGCACGTAGCCGGGGAAAAATTTACGCTCACTGCGTCGCCTCTGTCCTTCACGCATCTCAACCACTTCTTCGGTCGGCACCATGACTTTGCCGAACTTGTGCTCGAGGCCCTCCAGCTTGATGCGTTCTTCCAACGAGGCTTTAACCTTGTTCTCAAAGTTTGAATAGGCGTGCACTACGTACCATCTCAGGGACATGCCTCAGCTCCCCCGTCCAGTCAGGGCGGCTGAGCCCCATAAGAGAAAGAAATCCAGCCCCCAAAAGAAAATTCCAAGGATCAAGACAAATACCAACACCGTCAGCGTCGTTTGCATTGCTTCCTGGCGGGTCGGCCAGATGACTTTACGTAGTTCTACTCGTGCACCCTGAATAAAACGCCACAGCTCCCGGCCCTGGGTAGACTGCATCGCTATAACAATGCCCAGTGCCAAGCCAATCAACACGCCCGCGGCCCGCAGCAGGATCGACTCGTCCTCGAAATAGTAATAGGCGACGATTCCGCCGATAAGAACGAGCGCAGCCAGCATCAGCTTGACTGTGTCCAGCGGGCCCGGACCTGTCTGTACTTTTGTACTCATGTATTGCCTGAAAAAGAATCGCCGTCAGAATCATGGCAGGCCAGGAGGGTCTCGAACCCCCAACCTGCGGTTTTGGAGACCGCCGCTCTACCAGTTGAGCTACTGGCCTTGTGCGCCCGCGGCGGTGAACTCATCTTAGGTGGTTCAACGCGCACAACACGGCACGCCGCCAAATAGAACCACCTTCGCCAATACCGCAGACCTAAACCAAAATCCTGCTTTACCTAAACCTCTGAATCCGTCCTGCAACCCCCTGAGGGAATCGCTTGCTTTACCGTTGCGCGACCCCCCGGAGGGGACCGGTGCTGCTATTCAATAATCTTGGCCACCACGCCGGCGCCAACCGTCCGGCCACCTTCGCGGATCGCAAACCGCAATCCGTCTTCCATCGCAATCGGTGCGATCAACTCCACCTTCATCTGGATGTTGTCGCCCGGCAT
>JAUWKW010000176.1 GCA_030614035.1 Chromatiales bacterium
CCACTTGGTTCGACCGCACCAATTACTTCCAAACTGTCCCGAAAACGGCGCTGGACCGGGTGCTTTGGCTGGAATCCGACCGCATGGGACACCTGCTCGGAGCCATAGACCAAGCCAAGCTGGACGAACAGCGGGGCGTGGTACAGAACGAGAAGCGGCAGGGCGAAAACCAACCGTATGACAAAGTCTGGCAGCATTTGCTGAAGCAGCTTTATACCGACGGGCATCCCTATTCATGGGAAACCATTGGTTCGATGGAAGATCTTGAGGCGGCCAGCCTCGAAGACGTACAGGAATGGTTTCGCACCTACTACGGACCGAACAACGCGGTGCTGGTCGTCGCCGGCGACATCGTAGCGGCAGACGTTCTGGAACGCGTTAAACATTATTTCGGCGATATTCCGCCGGGACCGCCATTGGTCAAACTCGAAGAATGGGTTCCGCGTCACACGACAGAGCGGCGCGAGCGTATCGAAGACAGAGTCTCACAAGAACGACTTTACATGGCGTGGACGAGCCCGAGGTGGGGTACGCGTGGTGCAAACGATTTGGAACTGGCGCTCAAGATTCTCGGCGGTGGTAAAAACTCACGCCTGTACAAACGGCTGGTTTACGAAGATCAGATTGCCACCGACGTTGAAATGGGTTCCTTCAGTCTAGAGGTCTCCGGACTAACCTACCTTCAGGTGTCGGCAAATGAGGGTGTGGACCTTGCCGATATTGAAAAAGCCGCCAAAGAAGAGATCCAGCGCTTTATCGACCGGGGGCCGACCGCGAAGGAACTGGAACGGGTGCAGACACAGTATAGGGCGTCGTTTCTCCGCGGCATCGAGCGGGTCGGCGGCTTCGGCGGCAAATCAGGCGTGCTGGCCGAGAACATGGTGTACGGGGGGTCGCCGGACATTTACCAGCGCAAGCTGAACGACATTGCCGGTGCGAGCCGCGCGGATTTGCAGGCGGCCGCCGCCGAATGGCTTGGCAACAACGCCTATGTCGCCGGGGTTTACCCGCATCCCGCGATGAGTGCCGCTGCCGATGGCGCGGACCGCTCACGCCCCCCGGAACCGACCGGGTTCCCGACCGGCAAGTTTCCTGAATTCGACCGGGTCACGCTGACAAACGGCCTCGACGTCCTGGTTGCGCGACGAACTGCCCTCCCACTCGTGAACATGTCGCTGATTCTGAACGCCGGCTTTGCGGCAGATCAGTTTGCACAACCTGGCACTTCGTCCATGACTATGGCGATGCTGGATGAAGGCACCGCGAAACGTTCGGCGCTCGAAATCAGCGAAGAACTCGCGTTGCTTGGTGCCGTGCTTTCGACCGGTGCCGATCTCGACACGTCAACAGTCAACCTGTCGGCGCTGCGTGAGAATTTGGATGATTCGCTGGCAATATTTGCGGACGTGCTGCTAAACCCGGTATTTCCGCAAAACGAACTGGATCGATTAAGGGCCCAATATCTGGCCTTGGTTCGGCAGGAAAAAACCCGTCCAACCAGTATGGCCTTGAGGGTGCTACCGAAACTGATGTATGGCGAGGGGCATGCCTATGCCCAGCCACTGACCGGGTCCGGAACCGAGGATTCAATCCGGGCAATCACGCGCGCCGATATGCAGGAGTATCACGACACCTGGTTTCGCCCCAACAATGCGACGCTGCTGGTCGTCGGCGACACTACGACCGCCGAAATCACGGCGAAGCTGGAAGAATTGTTCGGGGCATGGGAGCCGGCCGAAGTGCCGGTGAAGAACATTGCTCTGGTCGAGCGACGGGCCCACAACGCCGTCTATATAGTCGACAAACCCGGCGCAGAACAGTCGATCATTTTTGCCGGCGAAGTCGCTCCACCCAAATCCAATCCGGACGAAATTGCCATTCAAGCCATGAATGACATTCTAGGCGGGCAGTTTTTTTCGCGGATCAACATGAACCTGCGAGAAGACAAGAGCTGGTCATACGGGGCACGCACCATGATCATGGATGCCGAAGGGCAACGACCATTCTTGGTTTATGCGCCGGTACAAACCGATAAAACCAGCGAATCCATGCTTGAGATTCTGGCTGAATTGACGGAAATAAATGGCGGACGGCCGCCAACCGAGGACGAACTCGCCCGTGCTAAAAGCAGCAAAACATTGTCGCTGCCCGGACGCTGGGAAACGAATCGTGCAGTGCTCGGATCATTGGGCGAGATCGTCCGCTTCGGTCTCGCGGATGACTACTGGGACTCGTACGCCGACGAAGTCAATTCACTCGACGTGGACGACGTCAGCCGGGCTGCCAACGAAGTAGTTTTCCCGGATGACCTGGTGTGGGTCGTCGTTGGTGACCGCGAGAAAATCGAATCCGGCATCATTGAATTGGGCTTCGGTGACATTCGCCTGATCGATGCCGACGGTGAACCTGTACCAGAGAAAGCAGTCCCTGCCAGCTAACTGTGCGTACACAGCTCACCCAACATTGATGCATATGGCATCGGTTTCCACATCGTCGCGGATTTTCTACGGCTGGTATATCGCCGCCATCGCCATTTTGATGTACTTCTTCACGAATGGCATGGCCATCTGGGTACCGCAAAACCTGTTTCCGCGGTTCATGGAAGACTTCAATGCAACCGCGGGCGACGTTAGCTTCACTACCGGCGTGACGCTCTTGCTATCGGCCTGGCTGGCTCCATTCGCCGGCGCAATAATTGACCGGTTCGGCGTGGTTCGTGTCATGCGAACCGGCCTGGTCGTGATGGCTATCTCTTTTGCGCTCTACCCGTTCGCAAAGTCTCTGTCGCAGCTGTATGTCTTGCACGCGTTCCTGGCGCTGGGGCTGATCATGGCCGGGTTGATGCCGAACGTGGTTTTGCTGTCCAACTGGTTCATCAAACGACGCGGCGCAGTTATTGGTTTGCTGGTCGCTTCGTCGAGCCTTGCTGGCGCGGTACTTCCGATAGCCATCTCGCCGCTTGTGCTGAATCCCGATTTCGGCTGGCGTTGGGGTTTCGGCGCACTCAGTATCGCGTTCATCCTGTTTGCCCTGGTACCGGGACTGCTGTTTCTGAAAGCGACCCCGGCTGAGGTGAGCGAGGAGCCAGACGGATTGTCGGAAACGGACAGCGCCGCCGCCGCAGCGGGCCACGACAACGTGCCGTTCAGCATTGCACTGCGCAGCCGTTCGCTGTGGTTTCTCGCTATCGGGTCGGCCTGTCTGTGGTACAGCTTTCAGTCAGTCAACAGCCAGGCAACGATTTTCTTCGAACAGGAAGCGGGACTGACTCCGCAACGGGCAACGCTGTTGTTTTCGATCATTTACTGGTTCAGCTTCGCCGGCAAATTCCTGTTCGGCGCACTTAGCGACCGAATACCCAAACGAATGGTACTGTTACTTTCCGGCCTCGTAATGCTTATCGGGACGTTGATTCTATTTGATCTATCCGGCGACACTTTGGCGCTGACGCGTTTTATTCCTCGATTGACAGCGTTTGCGATCGTGTTCGGACTCGGTTTCGGTGGCTGTTTCACGATGATTCAACTTGTCACAATTGAGACTTTCGGCCAGATTGCACTCGGAAAAATTCTGGGCATCATTATTCTCATCGACGGCATGGGCGGATTTCTCGGTACCGTGGCCGCCGGCCGGATCCGGGACGCCACTGGAGATTACCTGCTACCGTTCCTGATCGTGGTTGCGGTCACAATTGTTGGCTTGCTCGGGATATTTTTTATCCGACCAGTGACCGTGCCGGGGAAATCCACAGACCAATAGACCAGGAAATCACGGCCCGCGACTTGAAACTCCAATACAACTGTGGAAAATATTGCGGCTGCGCTGGGTGCGTCCACAGGTTCAGTGCAGCACCGGCGGTGCCGCACGAACATTGACACCAAACGGCAACGTAAGCTGGATGAACCAACACGTTCTACATCGAGCGTGGCAATGGCCACTCTGCAACCATTGTGACTGCTTCGGAGCATACGGATGATTGTAACCAGGGAACTGACGAAGAAATACGGGTCGCTGACCGCGGTCGATGCCCTGTCGTTCAGCGTAGCCTCCGGCGAAGTGCTGGGATTTCTCGGTCCGAACGGAGCTGGCAAAACAACCACGATGCGTATGCT
Source organism: Chromatiales bacterium (assembly GCA_030614035.1). GTDB lineage: Bacteria > Pseudomonadota > Gammaproteobacteria > Steroidobacterales > JAPUGB01. The sequence continues at coordinate 4,113 of JAUWKW010000176.1, forward strand.
GGTGGGTTTCGTACCGCCTACATCGGGTGCCGTTAGCATCAATGGTTTGTCGG
>JAUWKW010000148.1 GCA_030614035.1 Chromatiales bacterium
GTTTGCAATATCAGTTCCTCTGGAAAAACAAACCGCTGCAGAGAAAATTGTGGACAAAGCAATAGGCTATGGTTTACCTGGAGAACAAATTGATGGAAACGATATCCTTGCAATGTATGTAACTGTAAAAGAAGCAGTAGAGAGAGCAAGAAATGGGGGAGGTCCGACTTTTATTGAAGCAAAGGGTAGGCCGAGATTGACGCTGCCAAGCAAGCCGCCGCCAACGGTGCCCACCAGCATAGCCATCCCAGTAACCATGGAGCCGCGCGCAAACACATGGTCGAGTTGACCCTCGAAACCGGTTGCCATCAAGGCATCAACGACCCAGGCTTCGACGGCGCCGGAATAGAAAGTAAAACCCAGACCCATCAGGACAGATACGGCACAAAAAGCAAGCAGTCCGCCACCGGAGGCTGCGACCGCCACATAAGCCAGAGTAGACGCAAATAAAATTATTACGCTTAAAAGGAAAGATGCCCGCCGTCCCCACGCGTCTGCCACTATCCCAGTGGGAAGTTCGAAAACGACCGAACCTGCTGTAAAGGCTGCATTGGCGATGAACACCTGGAAAATATCCAGACCCGCATTCAACAGGAACAGCGTGTTGACGCCCCAAATCAACGACGCCGCCAGAGTGTATAAACCAGCTATGGTGAAGTAGCTCGCTAATACACGGCTGGCAGTCATAACGTGCGGAGTCCGTTAATTGTAGGTGTTGCTGGCTGCGTTGCCGTGCATGCGCTATCTCTGCTTATCGCTGGTCATTCAGCGACGAGGCTCCGGTAAAGGTCAATGGTCTTTGCGATGGTATCTTCGATCCTGAAATTATTGCCGATGCGCTCGCGTGCCGCCTGACCCATCCGCTGCCGCATCTCTGAATCCTCATGCATTTGGCGGATGGCAAGGCTGATTGCACCGACGTCACGTACCGGCACAACGAGGCCGCTGACACCGTCAACGACGACCTCAGGGCTACCGCCGCAATCGGTGACGATCGGTGGAGTACCGTAGGCCATGGCTTCAATCAGCGAGCGCGCTAGACCTTCGCGCTTGATCGATGGCAATACGAATACATCACAAGCTGCAGCCAGAGATGGCGCATCGCGATGATGACCGACCCTGTGGATTCGGTTGGCGACCGGGCTTGCGCCAATCCGCTTCGTTAAACTTGGTGCATCCATGTGACCGACCAGAAGCAAGTGGACCTGCCAGTCTTCCGGCAGGTCGGTCATTGCATCGACGAGTAATTCAATTCCTTTACGGGGCCTGAAATTAGCGACGCATCCGACGACAAAAGCGTCCGGCGGGATACCGAACTCTTGTAAGTCAGCCGGCGACGCTGTGTACCAATCGAGACTGTGACCTTTATAGATTGTTACGGGCCGCTCCAGCGGCATGCGCAAGAAGGCCGGCCGCATTTGCAGAAAGTAATCGCGAACGGCGTTGGCTACGCAGACGATTCGGTCGATTCGCGGATTTAGGAACCGGGTCCATGAAATCGGATCCAGGAAACTTACGTTCCCCACAATACCCCTATAGGCGATGATTCGAATCGGTGTGCCTAAGGTAGCCAGAAGACCGTTCTGCAAAGCCTTGTTACTGAAAACATGCATGATGTTGTAATCGCCTTGCCGTATTTCGTTTCGCAGCTGGCGAATGGCAGCAAAATCGATATGACTGCGAATTTGGATATCGAGAACCCGGAACCCCGCTTCAGAAATATCGGCCCGGCTATTTGAGGGATGGGGACAAATGAAAGTCAATTCGATTCCCGCACGACGCATGCCGATGAACATCGCGATAGTCGGGCGGTCCGCGTCTTCGATTATGCACAGGGCTCTGATGGTCGCGGCTGATACCAGTGCGTTAACCGTAGTCTGATATAAGCGAAGATATTTTTGCGTCATGACAGTGGCGCTAAAGTTCTTGGCAACCTGGTGGCCACGTTCGCCAAACTTGCGCCTGAGTTCGGGTGCGTCGCGCAGCCGCAAAATACCCGCTTTTAATTGCTGTGGTTGACCCGGGTCGATAAGGATTCCATTTTCGTCATCGTGCACAATATCCGGAACACCCCCAACCCTGCTTGCGATAACCGGTAGTCGCTGTTCCATTGCGTCCAGCAGGATGCTGCCCAATCCTTCTTTGTTGGATGGCAGAATAAATACGTCACACGCGGCCAGGTAGTCGCCAACATTATCGACGAAGCCAGCGAAAGCAAGATTGTTCAGTCCTTTCGCCGCCTTCCTGAGCATCATCTCGTCATCTCCTCCACCGACGAGCATGAACTGAATATCAGGATCCGATTCTTGAAGTTCCATCGCTACCTGAATAATAAATTCCTGTCCTTTCTGCCGGTTGTCCAGCGCGGCGACATGGCCTATCAGTAACTTGCCGGGAAAGGCGTTTCTAATCGAGGCGGACTCTGCCGCATCGACCGGCAGTCCGCTGCTACCACTGTGGATCACTTGGAGCCGGATTAGGGAATCATAGCGAACCATGATGTCAGCAATATGCGGCGATATTGCGGCAACAAATGCCGCACGCCGATATGCTTTATGTGTGAACCAGTGGTTGTCCAGCGGATTACTTACCCGCCGTGTAACGATATAAGGCGTTTGGGAAATCAGCGACCGAAGGTAAGCTCCGTAGACACTCCTACCGTCATGTGCATGAACAACGTCGGCGCCTCGCGTTGCCATTGCGATGGATAACGGATTGCTAGAGACCTCTTTTACTTCAAGGTCCACATCTTTGAGACGTTGCGCTAGCGGATCCCCCCGGCGCGCGACCAGTACCTGCTGAACGTCCGCGCTCGCCAGTCCGCGGATGAGTATTTCTGTCTGGCGCTGCCCGCCCCGATAGTCTCGGCCATAATTAACGTGTGTAATTTTGATTGTCATCGCTGCCAAAATAACCTTTTCTTACGCTCCGCTGTCCGCGAGTGTAGCGTAATACAAACCGCAATCAGCGGATGATCGATTGACCCAGTATTTTTTTGGCAGGCTCGCCTGATGAGCCATCGCGGGGTGGATAATGAACCTGCCCATTAACAATAAAGCCACACCAATCAATAATTAACCTCGTCATGGCGAGGTTTTTTTTATCTATAGGTTGTGGGTTCTTTGTCATCCCATAGGCGGATATCACGGATTTTGGTTATTTCCAGTCAATCGTGCCTTTGTTAGGGTGTGCGTGCAGCAACCGGCTTAGGTCTTGGGGGAGGTCTTCAGCGTTCCGGTACCCAATAGGAAATAACAACACAACATTGCTTTCGAAACTTTCTAAAACAATCAAATGGAAGCGTGGGTTCTGCTTCTGACTGCGTTCGACATGGTATACGCGAGTACACCATGGCCGCGTCGTATCCACAGAAGCTATGATCCTGACGCAATATCGATTCTGTGTGGTGGATAGTTTTAGCCCGCTTCGGCGGGCTTTTTTTTACCGCAAGCCTAAGACGACTATCATCCAAGCCGTACAATTCAGGCTGCAAGGCACTGTCCGCGCGTTCGAGTCGTGGTCGGGTTTCCCGCCTGGGTCTCCGCTGGCGCAGGCGACCATGTATCCTGCCAACAGCCCGTGACTTAAAGGGCTCAGCTGATTCCCCGACCCGGGGACTGATTGGCGGATCTGCCTGAGCACAACAACAGCCAAAAAGCTGATTCGATGATCGTACGAGCGAGAATTTTGACCGGATGGTTTCCGACATGCGCGGCATTGGTCGGATTTTGCTCATTGGCACTGGTGTCGCTGATCCCGGAGTTCGCCGCGGCGCAGGGACGTTCCGTTCGCGTTACGACGACCGCAGTCGAACGTCGCTCTGTCGAAGAAACTGAGTGGGCTGTCGGAGTCATCGAGAGTCGTTCGTCACCGCAGATTGCTGCAGAGGTGGCCGGCGAGATCATTCAAATGCTCGCCGATGAAGGCAGCTCCGTGACCGCAGGCCAGGAACTCGCGGTAATCAACAGCGAGGAATATCGGCTGGACAATGCGGAGGATAAAGCGGATTTGGGGCGTTTATCCGCGCTGATGCGGAATCAGGAGCTGGAGCTGGAGCGCAGCCGGACGCTGTATGCCGATAACCTGGTTGCCCAATTCGAGATTGATGCGATGGAGGCCCAACTGGAAGCAATCAAGCAGGAATTGGAAGGGGCGAAAGCACGCGTCGCGGAAAGCCAGCGGCGACTGAAAGAGACTCGACTGACAGCGCCGGTCAAGGGCGAGATCGCCGAACGACACGTCGATGTCGGCGATTACGTGCAGATCGGAAACGTTGTATTCGATCTGATCGACATAGCGAATTTAAGGGTGCGGTTGCCGTTTCCCGAGTACCAGGCTCCAAAACTGGTTAAGGGTCTGGAAGTTCGACTAAGCTCGATCGCGGCAGCTAATGAAGCCGTGCATACGACGATCACCGAGGTTCGCCCCAGCGTCAACCCCGCCAACCGGTCTCTCACCGTGATCATCGACTTCCCGAACCCCGGCTCCTGGCGGCCCGGGGCCAGTGTGCGCGCCGAGGTCGTGCTGGAGGTGCGTGAAGACGCCATCATGGTGCCGCAGATTTCGGTCGTGCGCCGGCCTGCAGGTGATGTTGTATACGTCATCAACGCGGGTATGGCCGAGGAACGCTTAATCGAGCGTGGCCTGCGCAACGGGAACCTGGTTGAGGTGCGGGCAGGATTGACTGGTGGTGAGCGGATCGCCGTCGATGGCGCCGGGTTCCTAACCAACGGCGCCAGAGTTACCGAAGTGGAGGGCTGACATGAGCCTG
>JAUWKW010000172.1 GCA_030614035.1 Chromatiales bacterium
AGAATATCGTCTGGATAGTCAATCTTTCCGCAGCCGGCGCAAGCGAGGTTGCACTGAAACAAAGGCTCAAGCATCAGAACGAGCGGAAACCGGCGATTGCCCCGTAGCCTTTGCCCAAGCACATACTTGCCGACTCGAAATTGCTGAATTAACGGAATACTCATAAAACTCTGTTTATCTCGATCAAGTCTGCAGACCGGTTATTATGTTACGCCACTCCACCCAAAACCATGGCGTGATACATCTGGCACCGTGGGCGAACGTTTTCTATCAGACCGCAATGATAGTTGAATCTGTCAGGTCCGCAAGGGCCTTCTTTAACGCGCCCACATGGCAATGGCCTATCTGAACCACGACACTGCGTCTTCGACGGCGCGAACCGCGGGTCTTGGCTCAAAGCCCAACTCTTTCCTGGCCTTGTCGGACGTGAAATACATTTTTTTACGGGACATACGCACTCCGTCGCGGGTGACCTGGGGTGGCTTACCAGACACCCTGGCCCAGGCTTCCGCGGCATAAGCGATTCCCATAGCCACCTCGTGCGGGATCCGAATGCGCGGTGGCGTTCGACCGACGATCTCGGCAACCTGTTCAAGCAATTGTTTCAGCGAGACGTTTTCGCCGCCGAGTATGTAACGCTGGCCGGTCCGACCATGATCGAATGCCTGCAAGTGCCCAGTAGCCACGTCATCCACATGCACGATGTTAAGTCCCGTCTCGACATAAGCGGGCATTCGGCCATGCACCGCGTCGTGGATTACCTGGCCGGTGGGGGTCGGCTTGATGTCGCCTGGCCCAATCGGCGTGGAAGGGTTGACTATCACGACCGGACATTGATCTTCTTGCGCCATGCGCTGCGCTACCTGCTCGGCCAGAAATTTTGTTCGTTTATATGGGCCGATCATATCGTCGAGGCTAACCGGAGTGTCTTCGTTACCCGACTCGCCACCGTGGGGAATGCCGACGGTTGCGACGCTGCTTGTGTAGACGATCTTTTCAACACCCGCGTCCATCGCCTGGCGCAACAAGCGCCTCGTTCCAGCTACGTTGATATCCTCCATCACATCGGGGTCCGGAACCCATAAGCGGTAGTCGGCGGCAACATGAAACACCGCAGTACAGCCTTTGACTGCCGTAGCCAGCGAAGCATCGTCCCGCAAGTCACCCACTACGGTTTCTACGTCAAGCTGCGCCAGGTTCCGGCGATCGCTGGTTTCCCGAACCATAGCTTTGACTTCGTAACCATCGCGGCTTAACGCGCGCGTTACTGCCGCCCCGACAAAGCCGTTTGCGCCTGTTACCAGCACTTTCATTGCGGGTATCGTCTTTCCAGGAGCACGGGCAACAGGATCAGGGTACACAATAAAGTTGCGACCAAGCCTATGGTAAGGAATGTACCCATGCTCGCCATCCCGGCATGCGGTGAGAACGCCATGTTACCGAAGCTGCACAGGGTGGTCAGACCACTGAACAACACGGCTTGCGAGGTACTTGTTACGAGCAGGCTGCCACCGTCCGGCGGGGCGGTGCGCATCCGGTACACCATATGTATGGTGGTGGCGACTCCAATGCCCAGTAGCAACGGCAACGTGATGATATTTGCAAAATTAAAAGGCAGATCAAACAAAGCGGCTGTTGCCCCGGTAATCGCCGCAGCAAGCAGGACCGGGCCGAGCACCAGGATCGTGTCCACTGTATTCCGCAGGAATACAGTCAGCACGATGACGACCGCAATCAGCGCATATACAAATGCGATTCTGAATGCCTGTACGATGGAGTCTCCGGCCTCGATATATACCACGGGAACACCAGTTACATTCGGAGCGATTTGACGAACCTGTTCGATAAGCCGGCGAGAAGCTTTTTCATCCGTTATGTCCTCGCGCGGGAAAATCTCCAGCAATTCACGCCCATCGGCGCTGACCCATTGGTCGACGATTTCTGAAGGAAGCACGCTCATATCAACGGGCTCCGCAAGAAGCAGGAGCTGAAAACGGCCGAGCAGATCTGCTAACTCATCGAGTGTGGCCGACTGCAGTGCCGCGACCCGCGCGAAATCGTCCGTTTCGGCTTTATCGTCCAGCCAATTATTCAGGCTGCGTTGGAGCCGGGTTACCGACGGGATCTGTCCGGCTGTGGCTTCACTCTGACTTATGGCGGCCTCGAGTGATCGGAGCGCCCGCTCGGTTCGGTCGGGGTCGGGTGGGCGGGGTTGGATCTCCGCATCCAGACCCGGTCCCAACGCCATGGCGAGGTCTTCCAGCACCAGCAGCTTTTCTTCCTGATCCGACGGAACCAGACTTTCCAAAGACGCTACGGCCTCTACCAATGGCAGAGATGCGAGCCTGCTTTTCATATCAGCAGCATCGGACCGGGGTAAGAGCAACTTTAATGTTGCCCGACCAATGTTGGTCTCAGCTTGCAATTCGAAATACGCCTTTACGGATTCGGTTTCAGCATCCCTAAGGTTGATCGGATTGCTATCGAAGCGAACCTTGTCCAATAAGAAAGCAGAACCGATACCGACAGCGGCAGCGATCGCGATGACAGCAACCCCCCGGCTGGTGATTGGGCGCAACATCCGCTCGAGTGTCCATGTCCTCAAGCTCGCTGCATTCTTGGTACTACGTGGTAGAACGACCAGCAGTGCAGGCAACAAAGTCAAGGTAGCAGACAGACTAATGAACATGCCCGTGCCGGCAATCAGACCGAGTTCTGAAATACCATCGAATTCAGTCGGAATAAACGAGTAGAACGCCGCCGCGGTCGTGGTTGCCGCAATAGCTAGTGAAGATCCCACGTCGCTGGCAGCTTCCGGCAGCGCTGCGGTGATTGGGGTGCCCTTCTGCACCAGCTCTTGCGCGCGTAGCGTTAAATGAATTACGAAATCGATCCCCAGACCGATATACAGAACAGCGAAGGCCACGGATATTAGGTTGAGACTGCCAACAGCCGCGGTGGCAAAAGCGGCTGTCGCAATCAGTCCGCAAACTAGAGTGATTATTCCCGCCGCAAGGCTTGCCAGTGAGCCAAATGCCAGCCATAAGACCACGGTCACGGCCACCAGGGCTAAAAGGCCTGCCAATCCTGCCCCTCGCGAGGCGCTGATCATCTCTTCGTGCTCCATCGAGACCGCACCGGTCAATCGAATGCGAACGGCGTTCTGGCTGACCGCATCTATTTCCTTTGACAGTGCGCGAATCTGCCGTATAGCGGCGCCGGCTGGCTGTATCCTGGAGAATTCGAGGTTTGGTTTGACGACGAGGAATTCGCGGTGAAGCTGATCCGAGGTGGATTCGTCAACCAGCAGCTTCGACCAATCGACATGGTAAGACTGGTTAGTGTTTACCGCATCAATTGCCAGCGCGATTTGATCTAGCACCGGTGACAGACTCGCAATATCTTTCTCACTTCCCTCGCGGATCGCGCGCTCCAGCGTCTCCACGAACGTCCCGATGGTGAAATCCGCGCTTAGCGGGCCCAGCAGCGGTTGCGCTGTCATTAGCTTGTCCGATAACTGCTCCAGTTCTTCCAGTTTCAGGTAAAGCAGTCCGTTGCGATCAAAGAAGTCGCCGCTCCCCGGCCGGTACACAGCTTCGAAGAGTTTCCCATCATTGTCCATGGCGTCACGGAGTCGGTTAGCCGCATCAACGACCGCCAGTCGTTGCTGGCCATCAACAAGCACAAGAATTGTTTTGTACCGATCCGGAAATGTCGATCTAAATTCGTTGAAGTTCTGACGCCACTCGAGTCGCTCCGAGAGCATCTCTGCGGTGTCGGTATCGATGCCCATCTGGTCGATGCTGTAAGCCAAAAACAGCGCCGTTGCGGCCACGAAAGCCACGATAATTGCAAGGGGATGAGTGACGCTCCAGCGTACCCATCGGCCCGTGTAGGCACCGATTTTCTTGTCGAGTTGACTGCCCATACGGATGACTTTACTCGATGGAAGCCTGCCAATCTTCTCCGTTGTTGTTGGCAGATGTCTGTATTGTATTCGTCCGGCGTAGCTTTCAGTGTTCCAGTAACACACCGGCGCCGAATCGGCCCGTACCGCGCAGAGTTCGGGCGGCGCGTCGGAACTGCATCGCAAGGCGTATTACCGCAGCAAGCTGAAATGGCTGAGCCACCAGGTGGCGGCTAAGCGCCACCGCATCGAGGTCACCGTTTCGATCGACAGATGAGCTCGCCGCCGAAGGTACTCCATGATTCGCGGGATCCAGCACCGTTCGG
>JAUWKW010000106.1 GCA_030614035.1 Chromatiales bacterium
ACGAATATCAGAACCAGATTCGCATCCTGGTACGTGAGTGACTATGAATTTGGCACGGAGAATCGTCCTGGTATCAGCAGTACTGTTGCTTACCGCGTGCAGTAGCATCAAGCCGTGGGTCAAACCTTATGACCGCGCCAACCTGGCGGACCCGATCATGAGCTTCGGCCGGGACCCCGTCTCGGATTCCTACTTGCATCACGTGCACGAGGCGAGAGAGGGCGCTCGGGGAGCCATGGGTAGCTCGGGCGGAGGCTGCGGCTGTAACTAGCCCGCTTCGGCCTGATGCGTAAGGAACAGATCTGCTGGCTGACCGCAATCATTGCCCTGTTGGCAATGCGCGGCGCCATGGCCGGCATTTTGCCCGAAGATCGCGTAGACCTCCTGTACCACTCGTACGACGGCGAGGGCGTGCAGGTGACCGGCCCGTCAATCCTGGTGCGAAAGGGCATCGGTAACAGCTTTTCCGTCTATGGAAATTACTACGTCGATACGATCAGCAGCGCCTCTATCGACGTCATCAGCACCGCGAGCCCTTACGAGGAGGAAAGAACCGAAGTATCGGCAGGCGTTGATTTCCTGCACGGCGATACCATCATGAGTTTGGGTTTTACCCAAAGCGACGAAAGCGATTTCATTGCGAATTCGGCTTACTTCAACATCAGCCAGGACGTATTCGGCGGTTTGACCACGGTCAACATGGGGTATGCCAAGGGATCAAATGAAGTTTTCAGAAACGGTGACCCGACTTTTGCCGCTGAATCAGATCGCAAGAATTATCGCCTTAGCCTGACCCAGGTGCTAACCAAGAATATGTTGCTGGGCTTGTCGTTGGAGACCATTACCGACGAGGGGTTTTTGAATAATCCGTATCGCTCCGTCCGCTATTTGGACACAGGCAGCGCACTTGGATTCAGCTTCGAGCCAGAGGTATACCCGAACACCAGAACCAGCACCGCGGTTGCGATACGCTCGCGATATTTTCTGAAATACCGTGCGGCTGTATTTGGCGAGTACCGCTATTTCACCGATACATGGGGTATCGATGCACATACTGCGGAACTCGGCTATACGCATCCGACCGACAGTGGTTGGATTTATGAGGGTAGCATCCGTTACTACTCGCAAACCGCCGCGGACTTCTACAGCGACCTGTTCCCGGGGCCGCAATGGCAGAATTACCTGGCCAGGGACAAAGAACTGGCGACTTTTACCAGCCAGTCTCTGAGCCTTGGAGTGACCTACCAGTTCAGCCCGCAGCGGTGGGATTTTCTCGAGAGAGGATCAATCAACTTCTTTGTTGACTACATGTTCTTCAATTACGATGACTTTCGAGACGTGACAGCCGGTGGGGTGCCAGGTCAGGAACCGCTCTTCAGTTTCGACGCCCAGGTCTGGCAGCTGTTCGTTTCATTCTGGTTCTAAATAAGCGATCATTGCGGCCATATTTTCTTCACGGCGTTGGGCATCACCCGTGATAGACAGGAATCCTGTGCGCGCGATGTCATCAATGTTTCCCAAGATCCTTTGTTGGTTCCCGGCTGCTTTGGGCGCGGGCCTGACCGTATGGCTGGGGGCGGCGGAGCCAGTTCGGGCAGATTGGTACTCGGACCGCCAGGACAAAATGGGAACGCGAATCGAAGTGCAGATCTGGCACGACGATCCGGTTGAAGCGGAGCGCTTATTAGCGGCCGCAATGGATGAGGTCGAGCGGATCGATCGCAACATGAGTACCTACATCGCGGACAGCGAGTTGTCGCAGCTAAATGCCCGAGCAGCAAGTGAACCGGTAGTCATTTCCTACGAGCTGTTTGATTTATTGCAGGTGGCCTTGAATCTTTCAGAAGCAACCGGCGGTGCATTCGACGTGACCTATGACTCTGTCGGTTACCTGTATGATTTCCGTGCACATGTCAGGCCATCATCAGAGTCCATCGCCGAAGTGTTGGATGCAGTGGACTATCGTCATGTGGTGCTCGAAGCAAAGCGGTCCAGCGTGAGCTTTACGCAGCCAGGTGTGCGAATCAATCTCGGTGGCATTGCGAAAGGGCACACGGTCGAGCGTGTCATCGGTTTGCTCCGGGAGCAGGGCATCGAACACGCGCTCGCGAGTGCCGGAGGTGATACGCGCATTCTCGGTGATCGATCCGGTTATCCGTGGGTGGTCGGAATCCGCGACCCGGATGACAATGGCGGCGTCGCGACGCGGCTTGCCGTGGTGAATGAGGCGATTTCTACATCCGGGGATTACGAGCGGTACTTCATCGAGGACGGTCGCCGGTATCACCATATTCTGAACCCGGCTAGCGGTACACCGGTGACCGGCATACGCAGTGTTACCGTTATCGGTCCCGAAGCGACGATGACTGACGGTTTATCGACGAGTGTATTTGTGCTCGGCCGGCAGCGCGGTCTTGAACTGATCGAGTCCTTGCCCGACTACGAGACTGTCATCATTGAGTCCGGCGGCCGGCTGGTCTACTCCAGCGGACTCGATCCAGGCTGATTCACCCCTGCCGGGACTGCCTAAGGCGACGTTTGCGACAGCCCGGACGGCTGCGCGCGCCAGCGCGAGCGTATCCTCTATAAGCCATTGATTTGAAATAAAAAATTTATTCAGCACTGGCTGAATCGTGATCCCGGTCACATGATTCAGCAGGTATCCCTGCGACCATAAGCCCGCGGATTCAGCCTGTGGGCGACGGAAATAGTCCGGCGCGCGCTGCTGACTGTTCGGAAGGTAAAAGCCGGGTTGGGTATCACTATGCATGGGATGGTAGTCCTGCGGGTGTGTGTTGTTGCTGCGGTCGCGTTCGCGATTCCGCTTGGGGCTGCGGGTTCCCTCGAAGCGAGTGCGGAACCCGCACCGGACTTCGCCCTGAAAAGTTTGACCGGGGAAAACCTGCGACTGAGCGAATATCTCGGTGAGGTCGTCGTGTTGAGCTTCTGGTCCACCGATTGTGGTACATGCGTGTTGCAGATGCCCGCCATCCAGAAACTCTACGAGCAGCACCGGGACGATGGCTTGCAGGTGCTGGGAATCAACATTGACCGAAACCCGCGTAAGGCGCGGGAGATGGTCGAGAAACTGGAATTGGCCTATCCGGTTCTCTTTGATGCCGAAAGATCAGTGAGCAGGGAATACAAGCTGAACGCGCTACCTTTTGTTGTGGTAATCGACAGGGACGGTGCGATTCGATACACGCATAGCAGCTATCGAAGCACAGACCGTTATCTGTATCGCGGGCAAATTGATGAGCTGCTGGCGGAGTAAGAGTCGTTTTAAGCATTACGGGGACACACTGGGTTGATTCAAACGATTTCATCCAGGGTGCCGGGATAGTAAGCACAGGTATAGAGAACGTGAACAATCTACTGCGCGTATTGGTTTTGATGGTGGCGATTTCCCCGCTGCAGGCGACTCTGGCTGATGCAGAAACAGCCGGTGCTGCCAGCCGAACGAGTCTCGACAAACAGACTCAGGACCTCAAGAGTGCGGTGCTCGATCTCAACCGGGAATTATTCCTGCTCGAAGAGGAATTGTTGTTTCCATCGAATACGCAAGTTGCAGTATTCGTGTCTATGGATGTTGGGGAGTATTTTGCGCTGGACTCGGTGCAATTGACTATTGATGGCAAGGACGTCGATAGCTATCTCTACACGGAACGTGAAGTGCAGGCACTGTTGCGAGGTGGTGTACACCGTCTGTACCTGGGTAACCTGAAAGTCGGGGAACACGAACTGGTAGCGATTTTCACCGGTCGGGGTCCAAATGGCCGCAACTATCGGCGCGGCGCCGATATGCGCTTTGAAAAGACCATAGGCGCGAAATTTCTCGAGCTGAAAATCTCCGATCGGGAGAGCAAGAGTCAGCCAGATTTCATCGTGACAGAATGGGAGTAGGCCTTGACCCGGTCCATTTATCAATTCGGGCTGCGCCTGTTCTGTGGCCTTTTGTCAGCGGCGATACTCGTATGCTTCCCGTTTGAGGCGCCCCAGGCTGACAAGACCAACGGAGCCATCGTCCGTGATCTGTATTACGGCGAGGTCCTGTTCCAATTCTATCGGCAGAACTACTTCGATGCCCTGACCCATCTGCTCTCCGCCATGGAGCAGGACCGCGTGCCCCATCATGAGGCGGAAGCCGAACTGCTGCTTGGCGGCTTGTACCTGTCCTATGGCCAGCACCGTCAGGCCTACACAATATTTGAACGCGTGTTACTGGCCAATGAAGACAACCCGGAAGTGCGCGACCGGGCGTGGTTTTTTCTGGGAAAAGTGCTGTATCAGCGGGGCTATTTCGTCGATGCGGAGGAAGCTTTTGGAAATGTCGGGGACCGCTTGCCCGAGGACCTGGAAGCTGAACGCTATAACCTCCTGGCGCAGGTATTGATGGCGCAGGAACGGTTCGCCGACGCCGCGGACCTGTTGCAGAACTGGGACGGGGCCGAGGACTGGGTTGGTTACTCCCGCTTCAATCTGGGGACCGCACTGGTTCGGGCGGGCGAACTCGAGACCGGCGCCGCCTTGTTGAACCAAGTCGGCACCATGTCGGCAGAAGGCGATGAGTTCCGCAGTCTCCGCGACCGCGCAAATCTCGCACTCGGCTATGCGTTTCTCCAGGCCCGGCTCGATGGACCGGTCAAACCGGTTTTGCATCGGGTGCGGCTGAACGGGCCGTATTCCAACAAGGCTTTGCTTGGCGTCGGATGGGCCGCCGCGGAAGCTGCAGCCTATCAGGAAGCGTTGGTCCCATGGCTGGAACTCAGTAGCCGGGACGTGCTCGACACGGCCGTTCAGGAATCTCTGCTCGCAGTGCCGTTCGCGTTCGCAAAGATGAATGCGGAGCGGCAGGCTGCAGAACATTATCACAAGGCTCTCGAGGTCTACGATACAGAGATCGAGCGCCTGGACGACGCGATTGCGCGCGCAGATTCTGGATTTCTGGTCGCGGATCTGCTGCAAAACGATGACGTAGACGGTATGGGCTGGTACTGGCAACTGGAAGCTCTGCCGGATGACACGCAGGCCCGTTATCTGTACCACATCATCGCCGATCACGATTTTCAGGAGGGCCTCAAGGTATACCGTGATTTGTCCGAGCTGCAGAACCATTTGCTGGCGTGGCAGGCAAAGCTGGGTCCATTCCGGGAAATGCTGGAGACCCAGAAGTTCGCTTACGAACAGCGCTTGCCACGAGTCGTGGCGGCGATGTCGGGTAACGATCTGGAGACGATGCACGGGCAATACGCTGCGATCGAGCAACGCCTTGCTACCGTCGCTGATGCGCGTGACATCGTGGCGATGGGCAGCGAACAGCAGCAGCAGCTTTGGGCGCGGGTTACCGCGATCGAGGCCAATCCTGCCTGGCGAACCGGGCAACTGCCAGAGGCCCACGATAAGCAGCGCGTTCTGAAAGGTGTTTTGCTATGGGATCTGGAGAAGCAATTCAAACATCGCCTGTGGCAACAGCAGCGCGAGTTGAAAGAAATCGGCGAGCAGCTGGAGTTGGCCCGCACCGCCGGACGCAGCGTTAACGTTGCGGTTGACGGTATCCCGTACCGGGTTGAGCGGCTGACCCAGCGCATCGATGCGCTGAACCCGCGCATCGCCGAACTCAGTTCGCGCGTGACAGCGGCCATGACCGGCCAGGTTAAATACCTGCAGGAAGTCGCTGTCGACGAGATGTCCCGGCAGCGCTACCGGCTCACCGTCTATCGTGCCCAGGCGAATTTCGCGCTGGCGTCGATATACGACCGTGCCGCGACGGTGACCGGCCAGTAGGCCGGACGGATTTCGCGGCATGAATCCCCT
>JAUWKW010000155.1 GCA_030614035.1 Chromatiales bacterium
CGAACTTCCGGCAGACACGGAAATCGCTGCCGTCGCCGCGAATCGATGCAATCGTCCGCTCAGACGCTGGATGTTTCGTTTGGTCAGTTTTCTGTGCGGCGGTGTGTCCTGCCTCTTTCTCGTAACGGCATGCAGCTCCGATTCATCGGCCAACGCCGAATTGGGAATGCTCCAGGCCGGAGTAGCAGTCGCCGGTGCCAGGGCGCCGGATTTTCGACTCAAGGATCTGAACCTTGAACCGGCCCGCCTGTCGGATTTTCGTGGCAAGCCGGTAGTTGTGAATTTTTTTGCGTCTTGGTGTGGCCCGTGCCTCGTCGAGCTGCCACTACTGCAGGCAGCGCATCTAAACGCCACCGACCGCGGTTACGCTATTTTTGGCGTTGCGACCCAGGACAGTCGCGGCGCGATCGAAGTTCTGGCGGACGACATGAAACTGACGTTTCCGATCGTCATTGACGGCGACAACAGCGTTACTCGTGCCTACCAGGTCATCGGGCCACCGTATACATTTTTCATCGATGCTAACGGCACCGTCATCGACGTGATTCCCGGCGCATTAAAGCAGGACAGGTTGGATCAACTTTTGGACAAGCTTTTAAATCCAACTGACGCTGATTCGTAGCGGGTCTATGGGTATTCGGCGAGCCCTGCCAGGCACCGGTCAGGTGCCTTGAACCCGGTGTCGATGGTGGCAACGATCTCGCCCGTCTCGAGGTGCAGCTTGATGACGGTTCCGAGCCAGATGTTAGTCAGAAATGCGTGCTGTCCATCTCGACACGGCGCGATATGTGACCACCCCGAATCCTCGAACGGATATTCGCGCAACACCTCGCCTGCCTCGTCCAGCACGATCATCGATGCACCCTGCGTCGCCAGCAGCCTTCCGTCCGGCAGGTAATTCAGCGCGGCCACATAGTTTCCCTTCGGAAACCCGTCGCCCGGACAGGTATACAAGTCCGGCATTTGCTGATTATCTATCACGTCATAGCGCAGGATTCGGCTGGTTGTCTCGGTCGTATAGCTGATAAACCGGTCGCTGGGATGCAGCGACATGTGCGTCACGCCCTTAAAGCCGAGAAATTCCGGCGCATTCTCAACGTCGAATTCCTGTTCCAGCTCCCAGTCTGCGTTGAACTTGTATATGTTGCCGTATCCGAGCACCCCTGTATCCGGTGTGAGCTGCATTTTGATTGTCGTGAATTTCTCAATGCCCTCCGGTGGTTTTTTGGCGTTGCTATGCTCACCTAGATACACGCTGCCATCTGCGGCAAAGCCCGCACTATAAAAATGCCGGGGCGGAAATATGGCCAATGGCAATTGCCGGCCGGTCGCCGGATCCACGTGAATGATCGCAAAATCATTGAAGGCCCACAGCAAACCGTTGCGATCGAAAATTAGGCCTCCGACCAGATGGCGACCGCCTTTGGTCCAAAGCTCGCCTTTTGGCTGCAAATCCCGGTCGTACTGGAAAACTCGTCCCTCGCCGGCGTGATCGTCATCAGGATCGTTCAGCAAGGTGCAACCGATCAGGATGTCACCGGCTTCGAACGGCTGCGTCGTGGATTCTCTCGCCATTGTTCGCGTCGGCCCCGGCGCAGGAATCGCGCGCAGTTCACTTTTTTTCGTACGACCCCATGAAATCGTCCCACTTTCCATCGACGAGCCCGAACACGTCCGGGCAAGCCTCGATCAGCAGTTCGCGCGACACCGCCGGATACTTGGCCGGCCCGCCTTCGTCAGGCAGTTGTTTGGTCGCGTCGATAATGATCTTGCTGGTCACCCGCGGTTTCGTGGTGCTCGGCTCGAGAAAGGTGCTGCGTGCATGCGGAATGATCAGCGTGGCCGGGTCCGGTTGCCAGCGCGAACCGACCGCGTGCAATACCTGCCCCGTGTCCAGCACATCGACGTCTTTGTCGACGACGATCGTGACTTTGGCCATGATATTGCTGGCCGAGACTTGCTGACCCGCGGCCAGCCCATCCCCGGCAAAGCGCTTGTCGATACTGACCACGTAAACGCCCGGCGCCTCACCCAAGCCGTGGCAAGCAACCAGCGTGCGGATCGATTTCTTGTACGCCAGATTCGCCCAGGCGTCCATCGCCGCGGTGTGAAAGCCGCGCAACACGCCGGTGTGATTGTTGAAGTACAACGGATCCACGCGATGGGTGATCGCCTTGATATCCATGTAGAAATTGCCCGGCCGATGTTGCCCCAGGTACCCGTACATTTCGGCATGCGGACCTTCCGGCTCCGTGTCGTCGAGCGGAATTTCGCCTTCGATGATCATCTCGGCGTTCGCCGGCACCAGCACATCGTTGGTTTCGCATTTGACCAACTCGAGCGGCTTGCCCTTGAACACACCGACCATGTCGTATTCATCCGAACCGAGCGGGCTGATCTTCGAACAACTCATCGCCCAGGTGATCGGATCCGCGCCGAGCACGACCGCGGCTTGCATGATTTTTTCACCACGGGCTTTAGCGTGCATCAGAAAACTATGGCCATGCTGCCCAACCTCCGGGTTCATCATGATGCGCGTAGCCGTTTTTACGTGCGACCGGTAGGTGCCGACATTGCGGCCCAGGTCCGGGTGCTCAAATACGACCGCCGCGGCATTGATGTAGCGGCCGCCATCCGCCGGATTGCACTTGATCCACGGGTACTGGAGCACGTCGATATCACTGCCGGTGATGATCACTTCCTTGCACGGCGGGTTTGGATCGTCGGACATGACCGGCTTGACCGGAGTCCAGTTGCCATGGCGATCGGCGAGGCCCATCAGATGGTTCACGGCTGCGCGATACATTTCGCGACTGTCGTCGGTCACGTTCTGGACGCCGTAACCCATCGCCTCGGTTTCCCACGGACCGTAGATGTTGGCCATGATCGGACCCTCTATCCACTTGCCGTCGATTTTCATGCGCTCGACCAGAAAAGCCGGCGCCCCACGGAACCCGTACTTGTCAATCAGCCGGTATGCGAACCCGGTCGCTTCGTAGCGATCCTGGTCCATCTCCTTGATGCGGAGCATCTTGCCGGTCGCTTCCAGCGCCGCGACGTATTCGCGCATGGAGTCGTATGGCCCCGTCAACTGGATGTCCTTGCTGCGGGTTTCGGTGGCTGCCACCATGTTCGTATCTCCCGGTTTTATCGCCCCATAGAGCCCGGCATCCGGGCTCGCTGTCGTTGGCGCGCGTTGCTCGAAATCATACTCGCTTACTGGGGTCGAACCGCAGTTTTGGGCCCCACTAGTACGCAGCAGTGGCAGTTACGGCCGAAAACTGCGGTTCGACCCCGTTTTTTCTTTAGCCGCCCTCGCCCCGGCGCGCGTCGATAATTTTCTTGAACTCGCCAGCCGATGCGGTCATCTGCGGGCCGTTCCACTCAGTCGGTGCGCTCAGGTACTTGGGAAAGTTTTTCTCGGTGTAGTCGAGAATTTCGCGCGGCAGGTCCGTCGGGCCGTTCATCAGCTTGACGCTGTGGCTGTGGAATACCATCTTGGCCGGGTTTGCACCCATCTCCATCCATGGCAGCCAGTCACATACGCGGCCCCACGACATCACCGACGACGCCGACGTGATGTCCGGATTCAACACTTCGCTTTTCTTGCCCATGATGCCCCACAGTTCCGCATGCTGGTCCTGGTCCCCGGACGAAAACAGCGGGTACTCGGCGCGGGTCATCGCCGCTGGGTGAAAGATAAAGAAGTTCCACTGGAACGCGATGTCGTCGCCGTAGCTGACATACGGGTATGGCGGCGCCAACACCGGATTGCCACCCTGGGCAAACACGCCGTTGACCGGGTCGTTATTGATATGAAACACCTCGACCTTTTTACCGTCGAGCCACGGGTTGCTCCACTCCTGCATGATCGCGCCGGTGTCAGGGTCCAGGTAG
Organism: Chromatiales bacterium; assembly: GCA_030614035.1. GTDB lineage: Bacteria > Pseudomonadota > Gammaproteobacteria > Steroidobacterales > JAPUGB01. The sequence continues at coordinate 3,898 of JAUWKW010000155.1, forward strand.
TAGAGGACTTCACGACTATAGATCCGGTACCCCTCCGGGACCTTTTCAAGCCGCCCGGCGCCCAGACCGAAGGTGCGAAAACATTTGACGGGCTTTTCCTGGTGCGGCATCGCCCAGGCCTCGCCGGGAAAAGCAAAGTAAAAATCCTTCTCGGCGAGGTCGCCACGAATTTTCATCATGGCCATGAAATTGGTCTCCGGATCGTCGAGATCCAGATCCGGATCTTTCTCGGTGGTCAGTGCCGAGGCTGCAAGCACGCGAACGGTCATGGACGGTCTCCTTTTTAATGAATTCACACCCGGGTCCGACCCTGGTTTTCAGTTGGTTGATTCGATGACGGGAGCTGGCCCCGCTTTTTCTAGCGCCAATTCTCGGCGTTTATCGCGCCGAGCGGGGCCGGCAATGCCCGTCTGTCCGTAGACTGATCAAACATCGCGGTGTCACGGCCGAGACTTGGGCCCGATTGGCCTACAATCGGGGAAACCAAGCATAACAACAAGGAGCCCTGCTGATGAGCGCACTCCCGTGGCTGGCCGAAACCCCTTGGCCGACCGAACAACTGCCTCGCGCTGAGCTGACCGCGCGGATCGAACACTTTCTGGCAACACACTGGATGGGCGTTCTCTGTACTTTTGGCAAGAATGGGCCAATCGGTAGCCCGGTGGAGTTTCACGCAGACGGTATGG
>JAUWKW010000220.1 GCA_030614035.1 Chromatiales bacterium
CGAAGTGCTGAAGGCCGCCGGCAAACCGTTCGTCGTATCGATGGGTAGCGTGGCGGCATCGGGCGGGTACTATATTTCCATGCTGGCCGACGAGATCTGGGCCAATGCGACGACGCTGTCGGGATCGATTGGCGTAGGTGCCTTGTTTCCGACGTTTCAGCGTGGACTCAGTTCGCTGGGGATAAATGTGGACGGCATTGGCACGACCAACCTGACGGGCCAATTCAGTCCGCTGCGAGAACTGGGCGTGGACATCCGCCAATTAATACAACTCAGTACCGAGGACGCATACTGGGTGTTCGTCAACAAGGTTGCTGCCGACCGGAACTTGAGTCCGGCGAGAGTCGACGAGATCGCCCAGGGCCGCGTCTGGATCGGAACCGATGCACTGGAGTTGGGCTTGATCGATCAAATTGGTGGGCTGCAGGACGCGATCTATGCCGCAGCGAGCCTCGCCGGCTTGGAGTCGGGAAAATTCGGCGTTCAGTTCCTGGATCAGGAACTGGACCTGTTGGAGCGGATCGTCGTGCGAATGGCCGGCTTTGCTGTCAATGCCGCGGCAAGGCTGGGTATCACCATGGGAGGCGGTTCGTCCGGCCCGATCGACAAATTGCTGCGGCTGATCGAGCAGGAGTTATCTGAATTGATGCTGTGGAACGATCCGCGCGGTTTGTATTACCACTGTCTTTGCGGAGCCTGGTGACGGTTGCGGCCGCCATTCTGGTACCGATCGGGTACCGGCGATCCGCGTGAGACGTTTGCGATCAGAGGATGTACTCTGCGCCTGAATCCGGTTTCTCGGATCTCAGCCGGGCCATTACCCCGGATTACCTTCGTGCCGAAACGGCACTAGTCCGCGCACTGGTGCAGCAGGCGACCGTCGAGCCCCAAATGCGGGCCGCAATCGCCCGCACCGCTGCCGGGCTTGTCGATACCGTTCGCCGTTACCGAAAGGAACGTTCCGGACTCGACGCATTTCTCGATCAGTACGACCTGTCTTCCGCCGAGGGCGTGGTGCTGATGTGCCTGGCCGAAGCGCTGCTGCGGATACCGGATGCAGAAACGGCGGATCTTCTGATTGCGGATCGTCTGGGTGCCGGGGACTGGTCCCGCCACATGGGCGAAAGCGAATCGGCATTCGTCAATGCTTCGACCTGGGGCTTGATGCTGACCGGGCATCTGGTGAATCCGGATCCATCGGCGGTCAGCAATCCTGCCGGCTTTGTGCGCGATCTAATCGCAAAGCTTGGGGAGCCGGTTGTTCGTTCGGCGTTCCGCCAGGCCATGCGGATCATGGCGCGCCAGTTCGTCATGGGCCGAACCATAGGCGAGGCGTTGGCCCGATCGACCGATGAAGGTAGCAGCCGCTACCGTTTCTCGTTCGACATGCTGGGGGAGGCTGCACTGACAGCAGCTGATGCGCAGCGGTATGCGAATGCATATCGTGATGCCATCAAGGCAGTGGGTTCCGCAGCGCGTGTTACGCATGACGATAGCGCTGCTGCCCCAAGCATTTCGATCAAACTGTCGGCGTTGTTTCCACGCCTGGAATACAGTCAGTTCGATCGCGCCCTGGCCGAAATCGTACCAACGCTCAAGGAGCTGGCCGAGATCGGCCGGCAACATCGAGTCGCGGTCACCGTCGACGCGGAAGAAGCTGATCGCCTGGAGCTAACGCTCGCAATTTTTGAGCGAGTGTATCTGAGCCCTGAACTCAAGGATTGGGACGGTTTGGGCATCGCGGTGCAGGCCTATCAAAAGCGGGCTTCTGCAGTGATCCAATGGCTGGACGGATTGAGTCGGCCCACTGGCCGCCGTATACCGGTTCGACTGGTCAAAGGAGCGTACTGGGACACCGAAATTAAACGGGCCCAGGAACTTGGGCTGATCAGTTATCCCGTCTATACGCGCAAGTCGAGTACCGACATGGCGTTTCTCGCTTGTGCGCGCCAGATGTTTAGCCTGAACGGAACTCTGCTGCCGCAATTCGCTACCCATAACGCACAAACCGTCGCAACCATAATGCACCTGGCCGGCGACAGTCGGGAATATGAATTTCAGCGCCTGCATGGGATGGGGGAGGAGCTGTATCAGGAAATCGTCGATGAGCACACACTACCTTGCCGCGTGTATGCCCCGGTCGGTAAACACGAAGACCTGCTTCCTTACCTGGTACGGCGATTACTGGAGAACGGAGCCAACACATCCTTCGTTAATCGAATCGTCGACGAGAAATCGCCGGTTGGCGAAATCATAGCCGATCCGGTTCAGGTCACCGAGCAACTGGATTCGATTCCTCATCCGCGAATTCGCGTCCCGCCGGAACTGTTTGCGCCCGAGCGCCAGAATTCGAGCGGGGTCAATTTCAGTGACGGTATCGAGATTGCGCAACTCATCGATGAAATGACAGCGGCGCGGGCTGCCGTGCGGGACGTGTATCCGATCGTAGATGGACGCGAGCGGCCGGGCACCGCCGTGCCGTCCACCGATCCCGCGGACCACTCGCGCCAGGTAGGTGAGGTGTATTGGTCCGACATTGAGACCGTCGGCCAGGCACTGGAGTCGGCGTCGGCCAGTTTCTGGAACTGGTCGGCCCGCCCAGTCGCAGAACGGGCCGAAATGCTGCGCCTAGCGGCGAATCTGTACGAGCAAAACCGCGGTGAATTAATCGCGTTGTGCGTTTCCGAGGCGGGCCGGTGCATTCCGGATGCGAGTTCGGAACTGCGTGAAGCGGTGGATTTTCTGCGTTACTACGCTAGCCAGGCCGAGGGGCTCATGGCTGAACCGCGACGAATGCCTGGCCCGACCGGTGAACGGAATGAACTGGTACATGTTGGTCGGGGTGTGTTCGCCTGCATCAGCCCTTGGAATTTTCCGCTGGCAATTTTTTCCGGGCAAATCGCCGCAGCCCTGGTGACCGGAAATACTGTCGTGGCGAAACCCGCGGAACAGACCAGCTTGCTCGCGGGCCGCGCGACTGCGTTGCTGCACGAGGCGGGTATACCGGGCGACGTGCTTCACCTGCTTCCCGGTGACGGGTCCAGCGTCGGGGAGGCAATAGTGTCCGACCCACGTGTGGCTGGAGTTGCCTTCACCGGATCCACAGAGACCGCTGCGCGCATCAACCGGCGCCTGGCCGCGCGCGATGCGCCACTGGCAGCCTTGATTGCCGAGACCGGAGGCCAGAACGCGATGCTGGTCGACAGCTCGGCGTTGCCTGAGCAGGTCGTGCCCGACGTGGTGACCTCCGCATTCAATAGCGCGGGTCAGCGATGTTCGGCACTGCGTGTGTTGTCTATCCAGGAGGAAATCGCCGAGCGGACTTTGGAGTTGCTCATTGGATACATGGACGAACTTTGCCTGGGAGACCCTG
>JAUWKW010000033.1 GCA_030614035.1 Chromatiales bacterium
TCATAAAGTGCGATCAGCATCCCCAGATTGCGGGCGTTCAGTTCACGCAACAACAGAATCGTACTGGGGCGGTTCCCCTGATGAACGACATGAGGCAACAACGATTGGAGGCCTGCACCGGCAACGCCTCGTTCCTCAAGGCCAGACTGTGCCTGCTGTTGCGACTGACCGCTGGCCAGAGCATCTGCCTGGGCAAGCATATTGGCTAGGGTCTGCAGCGTTTGATTCTCACGTCCGCCTGCATCGCGAACTGCGGCGATAAAATCGACACTGACCCGTGGCGTGCCCTGGTGCAGAAGTTGGGCAAAGGAATGTTGGGCATTAGCTCCCACTGAGCCCCAGACCGAAACAGCCGTAGAATAATCAACCGGCTGACCATCGCGCCGGGTGCTTTTGCCATTGCTTTCCATTTCCAATTGCTGCAGGTAGGCGGGAAAGGCGGCCAGTCTTTGGTGGTAGGGCAAAATGACATGATCGGTTATGCCGCCAAAATTCTGATTCCACACCGCTATCAGCCCCAACAGCACCGGTAGATTCGCCGCTGCCGGCGCCGTTTGGAAATGCCGATCCATGGCGTTGGCGCCTTCCAGTAGCTCGGCGAATATCGAGGGACTGGTAGCAATAGCTATCGACAGACCGATCGCCGACCACAATGAAAATCGGCCCCCGACCCAATCCCAAATCTTGAATGATCGAGACGGATCGACGCCAAACTCAAGCATAGCCATCTGATTGGCTGAGACCGCGGCAAAATGCACTCGAACTGCGTCGCTTGCCAGATGCTTGACGATCCATTCGCGGGCCGTATCCGCGTTTCGCCTCGTCTCCTGAGTGGCAAAACTCTTGGATGAAATGATAAATAACGTGGTCGCCGGGTCCGCCCGCCGCAGGACATCATTGAGCTGAACGCCATCACTTCCGGACACAAAATACGCTTCAATGTCGGGATTCCGGAAATCGCCCAGGGCCGTGGTCACCATCGACGGCCCCAGATCAGAGCCACCGATTCCCAGATTGACAATCGTATTGAACCGCTCGCCCGTATGACTGACACAGTCGCCCGCTTGAATGTCCTGGGCAAATTTTAGAAATGCGGCCAGTTCAGATTCGATCTCCGGCATCACATTGCGACCGGCCACATTGACGGGATCGCCCGATCGATTCCGGAGCGCTGTATGCAGTGCGGGCTGTGACTCGGTCGTATTTACGGGGGCGCCGGAGGTCAACGCGACGATCCACTGTTCCAGATGCCGCTGTTCAGCCAGGTCGAGCAGCAGTCGTATCGTCTCTTGAGTTAACAGGTTGCGGGAATAATCCACGCACAATTCATCGACTTGCAAAGAGAAACGACTGAATCGACCTTGATCCTGATCCAACAGTTCAGTTAGTCGGATTTTCTGTAACTCGTCTGCGTGCCGCCGCAACTCCTTCCATGCAGGCGTCGCTTGAGGGTCTTCATTGATTGCGGGAATGTCCACCCAGGACTCCTCGTGGTTTTAGAATCGGGAAGCAGCGAATACTACGAGTCAATAGCGTAAAACTCTCGATACCATTCTACGAATCGCGCCACACCCTCTTCAACCGATGTACTTGGGCAATAGCCGATATCATCCGATAGGTCGGTAACATCGGCATAGGTATCTGGCACATCTCCGGGTTGCATCGGTAATAGTCGCCGTTCTGCCTTACGCCCCAGGCATTTCTCCAGAACCTCGATGTAACGCATCAGTTCGACGGGCTGGCTGTTGCCGATGTTATAGATCCGGTAGGGCGCCATGCTGGCCCCTGGATCAGGAGCATCCGAATCCCAGCCAGGATCAGGCTCTGCCACCCGATCGAGAATTCGGACCACACCCTCGACAATATCGTCAATGTAGGTGAAATCGCGTCGGTGGTTCCCATAGTTGTATACATCGATCGGTTTGCCTTCGATGATGTTTTTCGTAAACTTAAACAGCGCCATATCAGGCCGGCCATATGGCCCATACACGGTAAAAAAGCGCAGACCAGTCGTTGGGATCCCGTACAGATTGGAATAGGTATGCGCCATTAACTCGTTCGATTTTTTCGATGCGGCATACAACGACAAGGGGTGGTCGACATTTTGGTGAATCGAGAACGGCATATCGGTGTTGGCACCGTAAACTGAACTCGACGAGGCATAGACCAGATGCTCGATCCCGTGGTGCCTGCATCCCTCCAGGACGTTCAGCGTACCCACGATATTGCTGTCAATGTACGCCCGCGGATTCTCCATTGAATACCGGACGCCGGCCTGTGCCGCCACGTGCACGACCCGGTCGAACCGCTCCTGCTCAAACAGGCCAGCGATTCCATCGTTGTCTTCGAGATCCAGTTTCAAAAATCTGAATGACGGATGCGATTCGATTAGCGCAAGACGCGCATATTTCAGTTTGACGTCATAATATTCGTTCAGGTTATCCAGGCCGACTACTTCGTCCCCCCGCTCAAGCAAGCGTTGGCCAACAAAAAAACCGATGAAGCCGGCGACCCCGGTCACCAGAACTTTCACGGCTGCCCCATTTCTATTGATTTAAAGGCGTCCATCAACTTCTTCAAACGGCAGGACATACTTGATGTCGTAAACGACATGCACGGGCTTCCCCAGAGCATGAATATCAGCTGGTGACATTTGATGAAATTCCTTGTGGGCAACGGCTACTACGATGGCGTCGTATTGGCCTTCATCCGGAACTTCATTCGTGATGTCGATACCGTACTCATCCGCTACCTCTTGGATATCTGCCCACGGGTCATAGATTTCCACCTGAGATCTGTACGTTTGCAGCTCTGAGATCAGGTCAATCACCTTTGTATTACGAACATCCGGGCAGTTCTCCTTGAATGTGATGCCCATTATCAAAATTCGAGCATCGGGCATCGATATTCCACGGGTAACCATGAGCTTGACCACTTCAGCCGCAACATGGATACCCATGTTGTCGTTTATGCGTCGGCCCGCAAGGATTACGTCCGGATGGTAGCCAAATTCCTGAGATTTATGTGTCAGATAGTAAGGATCGACCCCGATACAATGCCCCCCGACAAGGCCGGGACGGAAATTAAGGAAATTCCACTTAGTACCGGCAGCATCGAGAATTTCGCGGGTATCCAACCCCATGCGATTGAATATCAACGCCAGTTCGTTGATCAGCGCAATATTGACATCGCGTTGAGTGTTTTCGATAACTTTTGCGGCTTCCGCCACGCGAATGCTCGACACCGGGAAAGTGCCAGCCCGAATAATCTTCCGGTACAGGCTATCGATGAACGTCGCCGCTTCAGGCGTCGAACCCGAAGTAATTTTTCTGATGTCGGTCAGGCGGTGCTTCCTGTCGCCTGGATTAATGCGTTCCGGGCTGTAGCCCAGGTAGAAGTCTTGATTCAGCTTGAGGCCGGATGTGGACTCCAGAATTGGCGCGCAATCCTCTTCAGTTGCACCCGGATATACGGTCGATTCAAAGACAACCACGTCGCCTTTGTTGAGAACCTCCCCTACAGTGCGGCTGGCATGTTTAAGCGCCGTCAGATCAGGGCGTTTCGCGGAATCGATGGGCGTCGGTACCGTAACAATATAGACGTTGCAGTCACTCACTTCATCCAATTTATCAGTAAAGCGCAGATTATCCGCCGCCGCGAGCTCAGCGTCTTCCACCTCCATTGTTACATCGGTACCGGAGCTCAACTTCGCGATACGTTCAGCATTGATGTCATAGCCGATGGTTGAATAGTGCTTGCTGAACTCGACTGCCAGAGGAAGGCCTACATAACCGAGACCGACCACACCGATAATTGATTCTTCTGGTTCTTGCATGATCAGCAATTATTTTAATGCGCTGGGACTGCCTGTGCACGCCAGCGCCGCTGGCCGGCATTATCCGCCGGGGCTACCGCAAAAAAAGCGCGATATGTCATATCACAGCAGGTATGTTACGGCCCAGAACCCGGTTGCAGTCATCGTCAGCGTATACGGAAGTGCCATCCATACCATGCGTCCATAAGACAACCGGATCAAAGGCGCTATTGCGGACGTCAGTAGAAACAGAAACGCGGCCTGGCCGTTCGGGGTTGCAACACTGGGTATGTTTGTCCCGGTGTTTATCGCAACCGTTAAGATATCGAACTGATCGCGCGAAATAGTACCGTCCAGCAGAGCTTCCTTTACTTCCGAGATGTATACCGTTGCGACAAACACGTTGTCGCTGATCATCGATAGCACGCCGTTCGCCAGATAAAACATCGGCCCCTGAAGGTCTGGCTCCAATGCGAGCACGCGGTCGATCACCGGCGTAAATAACTCCTGCTGATCGATGACTGCGACTATCGCAAAAAACACAACCAATAAGGCCGTAAACGGTAAAGCCTCCTGGAACGCGTGTCCGATCCGATGCTCTTCTGTAACTCCGGTAAATGCTGTGGCGAGCACAATAACAGCCAGTCCGATTACGCCCACCTCGGCAAGATGATTGGCCAGCGCCACGACAAGAAAAACCGCCGCCAATGCCTGCGCTATGATAATGGCCTTATCGCGAGTGGTCCGGCGCTCTGATGTATGCCGATCGAAGTCTTGCAATATGTCACGAACTGCTGGTCGCAACTCGACCCCGTAACTAAACCACTTAAGCGTCTCAAGAAGTAAACAAGTCAGCAGCCCTACGGCCAGGACCGGCATCGTGACCGGTGCCATGCGGTAAAAGAACTCCATGAAATCCCAACCGGCTTCTTTGGCAATCAACAGATTTTGCGGCTCGCCCACCAGAGTGGTGACACCGCCAAGGGCCGTACCGATCGCCGCGTGCATCATCAGATTGCGGAGAAACGCGCGGAACTGGTTCAGGTCCTCGCGGTGCAACTCGTGGACTTGCTCGTCATCTGTCTCATCGTGACTGTGATCGTAACCCTTTCCAGAAGCAACCTTGTGGTAGATACCATAGAAGCCTGCGGCTACGGAAATTATTACCGCGGTGACGGTCAACGCATCCAGAAACGCCGACAGCAAGGCGGCTACGGCACAAAACAACAGGGAAAGCAGTTTCTTGGAGCGTACGCCGAGGAGAATTTTTGTGAATACGAACAGCAGCATCTCCTTTAGAAAATAGATCCCCGCCACCATAAATATCAGCAGCATAATGACCGGAAAATTATGCAGCGTCTCCTCGTACACCGACTCAGGCGTCGCCAAACCGATGATGACCGCCTGTATCGCGATTAAACCGCCGGGCTGTAGCGGATAGCATTTAAGCGCCATGGCTAACGTGAAGATGAATTCAAAGATCAGTAGCCAACCCGCTATGAACGGGCCCGCAACGAAGGCAACTATCGGATTGATCACCAGGAAAGCGATGATCGTGAGCTTGTACCAGGTCGATGACTGGCCCAGGAAATTTTCCCAAAATGCGTGGCGCAACGACTGATTCATTCTGTTGTTCCCGAAACTACCGTTGAGCAATCTGCTTCCATGCTATTGCATACGACAGGCCGCCCGTCAGGGCGTAATGCGCCCGGTGGGAAGGGTGTCAATGGTATCAAGAATCGAGTCGACGCCAGAGCACACCATCGTCGCTGGCATTCTCGATCAGGTCCAGCTGGCTTTCATGCTCAATAAGCTCTCGCTCCGTCGCATAGACCACTTTGAATTCCAGGTCCATGCGGTCGATTCGATTGGCCTGTATCGAACCACGTCGGCCGGGTTGTTCGAGTGCGTCACCCAACGATAGTGTCGCCTGACCGCCGGTCATCGCAAGGTAGACATCGGCTAACAGCCGGGCATCGAGGAGCGCTCCGTGCAGGTCGCGCCGAGAGTTGTCGACGTCATAACGTTTGCAAAGCGCGTCCAGGCTGTTCCGTTGGCCCGGATGCAGCTGGCGGGCCAGCACCAAAGTATCCAAAACAGTACAAATACCATCAACACTCGCCCTGTCACCGCCGGCAAGCTTCAATTCGTGGTTCAAAAATCCCACGTCAAAAGTGGCATTGTGTATAACCAACTCCGCCCCATCGATGAAACGCAGAAAATCCTCAGCAATATCTGCGAACTGCGGTTTATCGGCCAGCATCTCGTTCGACAGCCCGTGAATCTCTTCTGCAGCTGCATCGATCTCCCGGTCCGGTTGCAGGTAACAATGAAAGGTCTGCTCGGTTTTGCGTCGATTGACCAATTCGACACAACCGATTTCAATGACCCGGTGTCCCTGTTCCCACTCCAAGCCCGTGGTCTCTGTATCCAGTACCACTTGTCTCATCGCGGTGTCTCGCTTTGCCTGCAGAAAAACTTAGCCAATGCCATCACAATCAAATTCAAAGATTTTCCTCCGCTCCAAGATTCGCCAATTGATCGGCGCGTTCGTTGCCCGGGTTCCCGGAATGGCCCTTTACCCAGCGCCAGTCAATCTTGTGCTTAGTAGCCAGTGTTGCCAGTTCCTGCCAAAGATCGACATTTTTAACCGGCTTCTTTCCTGCGGTACGCCAGCCTCTGTTCTTCCATGATTCCAGCCATTCGGTGATTCCACGACGCAGGTATTCCGAATCGGTGTAAACCGTCACACTGGAGGGTCGTTTCAGGGCTGCAAGCCCCTGAATTGCAGCCGTCAGCTCCATACGATTATTGGTGGTGTCGGCGACACCCCCTCGCAATTCTTTCTGTCGACCACTGGCGAACATTACCACCCCCCATCCGCCCGGCCCGGGGTTACCACGACAGGCCCCGTCCGTATAGATCTCCACATCGCTCATGCAACGTTCCGTGTCGTCGGATTCACAAGCCCCCCCACAAGACTTGTGCGGCGTCGCGAACTGGGTCTAACCAGCGTCAATGTAAACAGTTCCTTGCATGCAACGAGGATGTAACCGGGATTAAATGCCTTCCAGTTTCGCCATTTTTGGATCACGGTTTGCTGCTGCCCGGAGGGTGATCTCCCCGCCTGCGCCACCGGGTAATATCGTGACGCATAGCTTATCGTGCAGTTCAACAAGCGCAACCAATCGGACATACGACGTTCCGGTATGTGCCTTTTTGTTTCCGGAGGATAGCCATTTCGGGAAACCCTGTGGCGAAAGCCCCACCAACTCACTGGGTTGAATCCGAGCACAACGATATGGCCCTCGGGTCGCAGTATTCGATCCACTTCGCGGAGAACTGCAATCGGGTCTGACACGGTTTCCAGCACATGCGGCAGCAGCACAACGTCAACGCTATCGCTCGCGACTCCAAGCGAGTCGGCGCAAACCAATGCATCAGGAGAGTCAGCTTGGTTCCAACCAAGCAGAACTTTGTGCCTGGTTCTGGAATGCTTGAGAAACAGATCCTGAGGCCCCCAGGAGCCAATCTGCACCAGATAATCACCGAACACGCTCTCAAGTGCCCGCTCGACCTGGTCAGACTCTTCCTGCAGCAGTCCGCGGCCGTTGGAACTATCGAGCCAATCGCTCTCCGCGCTCATAGTTAACTTCACAGGAATCCCATATCCGGGCAGATCATACCTGACGTGGCTGGGGGGTAGTAGTCATCAACAACGCCAAAAGCGGCTCACTCAGGACCATCGTGGCGGGTTGAACGCCAGCGTCAAAATAGGCCTAATAGCGCGGTCGGTTCCAAGATTCAAAGGATGGGGAATGGGATTTTTGACGGATAAACGCTGCCTGATTGTTGGCCTGGCCAGCAAGCGATCGATTGCATGGGGCATTGCACAGGCGATGGCCAGGGAGGGAGCATCGACTGCTTTCACCTACCAGAACGACAAGCTCAAAGAACGTGTTGAGCAAATGGCGAACCGTCTCGGATCGGATATTTGCCTGCCACTCGACGTTGCCGAGGACCGTGAAATCGATGCAATGTTTGCTTCCCTCAAGAAACGCTGGGATACGGTGGATGTCATTGTTCACTCGGTTGCGTTTGCGCCGCGCGACCAGTTGGCCGGCACCTATCTCGAATCGGTAACCCGGGAAGGCTTCGCCGTTGCCCATGACATCAGCAGCTATAGCTTCGCAGCTCTCGCCAAGGCAGGCAGAGACATGCTGCCGGCGGGCGGCGCTTTACTGACACTGAGCTATCTCGGTGCTTTGCGCTCGCTGCCGAGTTATAACGTCATGGGACCCGCGAAAGCGAGCCTGGAGGCGAACGTTCGGTTTATGGCAGCCGAACTCGGGCCGGTCGGGATCCGGGTCAACGGTATATCGGCGGGTCCAATCAAGACACTCGCATCTGCCGGTGTCAGCGGTATCAGGAAGATGCTCCAACACGTGCAGTCCACCGCGCCATTACGGCGAAATGTAACTATTGAGGATGTCGGCAACGCTGCCGCCTTTATGTGTTCGGACCTCGCCGCCGGCATCACCGGTGAGATCCTGTACGTCGATGCCGGCTTTAGTACGGTTGGGATGAGTATCGACTGATAGGCCATTCGACTGTCGACCAGACTCCCGCGTCCCGAACTACTTTTCGAGAATTCCGGTCTCGCCCTGAAAGCGCGCTACTAAAATCGCACAAGTAGCATCTCCAAACACGTTGACACTTGTACGCGCCATATCGAGTACACGGTCAAACACGAATAGCACACCGATCGCTTCGACCGGCAACCCGATGGCCGCGAGAATGATGGCAATAGCCACCAAAGACGCCGAGGGAATACCGGCGACGCCGATCGATGTCAACAAGGCAATTACAACCACAGATATCTGCGTTACAAGGCTCAGTTCCAGGCCGTATGCTTGAGCCAGAAACAGAGCCGCTGTGCACTCGTATAGCGCCGTTCCATCCATATTCACGGTAGCACCCAGCGGCAATACGAAACTCGTGGTGCGGTTGGACACTCCGGCGCCTTTTTCCAAACAGTCCAAAGTTACCGGCAGCGTTGCGGAAGATGATGCGGTAGAGAAAGCTGTCAGCAATGCAGGTGACATCGTCCGCAGAGCCGCGGTCGGCGAAACGCGGCCAACCCATTTCAGTAGCATAGGCAAGGTCACAAAAATATGAATTGCAAGCGCTACTAGCACGACGATGGCAAAGACAAGTAGCGGTCCGGCTGCATCGAAACCTGTACGCGCGACCACGCGAGCAACCAGGCCAAAAACGCCTATTGGGGCAAACTTCATCACCCACTCGGTGATCTTCATCATGACCTGGAAGACACCGGAGCAGAATTTGAAAAGTGGCTCTGCCAGCCCGCGCTCCAGGCGGCTCATAAAGAATCCGAACAGCACGCAAAAGAATATGATGCCGAGCATCTCACCTTTGCCAGCCGCATCAACAATGTTTGGAGGAACCGCGCGTAGAAATATCTCGATAACGTCGGCAGCACCCTTTCCGCCAACTTGCTCGGCGACCTGACTCGATTCCACCTCCAAAGCAAGCATGTCGCCAGCGGGTTTGCCATCGACGATGCCGGGACGAACGACATTTACCAGTACCAACCCAACGAGTATGGCCGACAGCGTTGTCACCAAGTAACACGCTACAGTTTGCCCCCCCAGCTTCCCGAGATCTCCTTTTGATCCGATGCCTGCGATCCCAACGATAATCGAGGATCCAATCAGTGGAACGATTAACATCTTCAGTGCATTGATGAATAAAGTGCCCAGAAAATCGAAGACAGGATACAAACGGACACCCGCAACAACTCCATCTTCTCCTGCCATCCACCCAACGACGGATGCCAGAGCAATCGCAATCAAAATTTGCCAATGCAATTTCAGCTTCATAGGAATTTAATGCAATAGGGATTGTTAGAATGCATCGGGATCCTCAAAAAGATCCGGCGCAACTGTCACGTCCGCGTGCTCGCGAAGTTCGGCAACGAGTGCCGCAGCCTGAGTCTGGCCCGATTGACGGGCCAGCAGTTCCTTGCTGCCGTCGCGTTGCGCTCTGGGGAGATCCTCAGGCCGTCCAGGCACAACCTCAACGACCTGGTAGACGGCGAAACCGCCGCTTGACAGCGCAGCGCTTGAAAAGACGGGACCA
>JAUWKW010000058.1 GCA_030614035.1 Chromatiales bacterium
GCTATCGTTTGGCGCCTCCGGGTGACAAGTATTACCTGGTCCTCAGGGACGCTGATCATTATCTCGGTGGGTTGCTATGTCGGGATAATCGCGGCGGTGAGCCCGATCCCGAAGCCGTGGAGATTGTGCGCATGGCAAACACCGCGTTTTTGAACGCGTACTTAAAAGGTGATGCAGCAGCGAAGCGTTTCCTGCGCGACACTGATTTCACGGCCTTGAAAAGTGGCCGGGTACAGTTCGAATACAAATAGCCGACAGTCGCCGGCCAACGACGCATCATGCGCCACAGAGTGGCCAACTGATCCGAATTTTTTACAGGAGTAGGGTTTTCCCGGATAGTACGCGCGCCTATTCCGCGGCGGATCACCGGGCAAGAACCTCCGCAGCCTGGAATCATTCATTGCCCGACGGCCAGCGGGTTTCTGCAGCTTAATGGTTACTGTGTTCATCGTCATTCTGATGAGTGGCATGGGTTTCGGACTCGTGCTGCCGCCATTCATGTTTGCGGCAACGAACATGGGCGCCTCGCCGATGGTCGCCGCTGCCGTTGTCTCGACTTTTGCCGTCGGCCAGTTTATTGCAACGCCTATCTGGGGTCGGCTCAGCGATAGGTTTGGCCGCAAACCGGTGTTGCTCGTAACAATGCTCGGCTCGGGGCTCGCCTATCTGGTCATGGCCAGCGCGACGAACCTGTGGATATTGATGTTTGCCCGGTTCCTGACTGGCCTGTTAGCCGGCAATTTTGCGGTCGCCACTGCCTATGTGTCTGACATCACGCCCGCCGACAAGCGGGTGCAGGGTATGGGTTTCGTCGGTGGTGCGGTCAGCCTCGGTTTCATGACGGGCCCAGCTATTGGCGGTCTGCTCGGTGGTGCTGATGCCGAGAGCGCGAGTCTTTTTTTGCCGTCGCTGGCGGCGGCGGCGACCTGCTTGCTGACCTTTATAGCCATTTTGCTGTTTCTAAAGGAAAGCCTGCCGCCCGACAAGCGTGTGGGTTCGGCGGCACACCATGCCGAGACCGAGTCCAGTGGATTAGAGGCATTCAAACATGTGCTGCGCCGGCCGATACTCGTCGAGATGGTGGTGATGGGGTTTCTCGTATTTTTTGCAATGGCGATGTTCGAAACGATTTTCCCGCTCTGGTCCGAGGTCCGCTTCGACTGGGGTCCGCGGAATGTGGGTTTCATATTCATGTATCTCGGCTTCGTCGTCATGGTCACGCAAATGTTTCTGGCCGGAAAACTTGCGCCGATTTTCGGCGAGGCCAAGTTGTTGATGGGTGCGGTTGTCGCGTACGCTTGCGGCCTGATTCTCATGACCCAGGTGCCGAGCTGGCAATTCATGATGATCGGTATCACGTTTACGGCGGGCGCTGGTGCTATGTTTAATACGATCGGAGTCAGGTGGGTATCGCACCACGCCGGCGAATCGGAGCAGGGGCTGGTCATCGGCGTATATCAATCGGCCGGTTGGTTCGGCAGGTCTTTTGGTCCGACCGTATCGGGTTTGCTGTTCCAGACAGTCGGCGTAAACAGCCCGCTGTATGTCGGTGCGATGATGATGCTGCCTTGTTTCCTCATCGTGTTGATGATTCGCCGACGCAGCGCCGCGATGGCCCCGGTGCAGGAACAGGCATAAACCGGCCAACGTCATAGCGCTGGTTTCCAGCATCAAGTACCCGCTGCGGCATGTATGGTGTCGAGGGCCCGTGATAAACTGCGGCCATTAAAGCCGTCTGTGGCTGTGCGGACGGAAACCGTTCAATCCCCGCTGGCGAGCACAAGAACGAACGCGCCAGCCGCAGCGATGCCGCGGCCTGACAAATAGTTGGAGGGAGCCCGATACATGTACATCAACTTCTGGTACCCGATGGCGCGGACCGAGGAATTGACCGACAAGCCAATGAAGGTCGGTGCTCTGGGACAGGATTTTGTGCTCTTTCGGGACGAGAACGGCGATACGGCTTGTATCAGTAACACTTGCACTCACCGGGGCGGTTCACTTTCCGGGGGCAAGATCAAGGGCAACTGCATCGAGTGCCCCTACCATGGCTGGCAGTTTGATGCCGATGGCAACGTGCACCGTGTTCCTTCGCTCGGCAAAAATGCCAGGATTCCTGGACGAACAAGAATCGATGCCTATCCGGTCGAAGAAAAATTCGGTCTGATACTCGCATTCCTCGGCGACCTTCCAGAAGATCAGCGACCCCCGGTCATCGATGTCGCAGAATGGGACCAGGATGGCTGGCGACCGACCATTCAGGACTACACGCTAAAGGCCAATTACGAGCGCTCAGTAGAAAACGGTATTGATCCGGCGCACAACGAGTTCGTGCACGATACCCATGGCTTTGAAGGTGAGGACGAGGAGTACAAGGTTGACGAGATGCGCATCGTGGAACCGAGTGGTTGGGGCAAGGGTTTCTGGCATGATTTCAACGCTCCCTCACTAACCGACGACAACCAGATGAAGGACACCCGTCCGGACTCTGGCAAACTGGAGGTTGGCACCGGTTTCCATGGGCCTAACCAGGTTTGGACATATATCCATTTGTCCGATGAAGCCTGGATCCACCAATACCTGATGGAGCGTCCGATCGATGACAGCAGTACTCATATATACCTGGTCTGCATGCGCAACTCTTTCCTCAAGCCCGCGATGGACCAGAATGTCATCGATCGCAACCAATATGTGGCAGATCAAGACGTCAAAATAATTGAAAACCTGAACCCTGCATTGACGCCACTCACCAACACCAGGGAATTCATGACACCGTCGGACAAATGCATCCTGATGTATCGCGAGGCGCTGAAGGAATGGGATGCAAACGGCTGGCGTATCGATACCGACACGGTCGCACGAAACAGGCGCAAAGTGGCGTATGCGGTCCCGGGCCCGGCGCGCCGTCAACAGAAGGGTTGGGTGTTGGACTCGATTCCATTGCTCGGCGCCGAAGATGCTGCAAAGCTGAAGCTGAAAGCGACCGGTTAAGCTAGCCGATCAATTATTTCTGATGCGCATCAAGCGGCATTTCGTCACGATCGACGGGCGCTCGGGGACACGCCAGGTTCACTATCGACGCTGCGGCGACGGCCCGGCGATGTTACTACTGCACCAGTCGCCGCGGTCATCTGCAGAATTCATCGAACTCATAGAACGCTGGGGCGAGTCGTTTACCGTCGTTGCCCCTGATCATCCGGGCTATGGAGTATCGGATCCTCTCGGCGACCCGGCAGCAAACATGGAAGCTTTTGCCGAGGCGCTGGTGGAGTTCATGGACGCGATCGGCCTGGAGTCGGCAGCGGTGTATGGAATGCATACCGGCGCCGGCATGGCCGTCGCGCTGGCGGCGCGGCATCCCGAGCGAGTTTCCTGCCTGGTCGCCAACGGTTTTGTCGTGTTTGAGGACCGTGAACGCCAGGAGTTCCTGGCAAACTATCTGCCTCCGTTTCGTCCCGCTTGGGATGGTAGTCACCTGGCCTGGCTATGGGCCCGCCATCGAGATCAGCTGATTTTCTTTCCCTGGTATGAAAGTACGTCCGCGGCTCGTATGGATCTATCGATGCCCAATGCAGAACATTTGAACGAGGCGGTAATCGATTTTCTGCGCGCCGATGATAATTATCACGTTGCCTATGCGGCTGCATTTCGGTATCGGGGTGATTTGGCGCTCAGGTATCTGCGGGTACCCGCGTTGATCACCGCTGCCGAACAAGATCCATTGCGCAATCACCTCGACCGAATCAAGCGCACTTCGGAACAGGTCGAAGTGCGCCCTGGAGGTTCATCGGAAGAAACCCTGGAGATGGCGCTGGAATTTCTGAAACGCGATCCGGGCGGCAACGTGCCGGAAGTTGAGACAAGCCGCGCAGTTCCCGGGCGTCTCTGGAACCGGATGGTCGATGTCCGCGGTGGCCAGCTCCGAGTCCAATGCAACTTCGAGGCCGACGGTCGGCCAGTGTTGATTCAGCACGGTGCCGGTGGGGCCGCCGAAACGGTGGGGCCCGTTGCCGAGGCAATCCGATCCCGTCGTCCGGTGATTGTTGTCGAGCTTCCGGGTCACGGAGAATCCGATACCACGCACCCTGATGAGGCGGTTACGGTCGCCAGATATCGCGAAGCGTTGTCCGATGTGTTGGACGTCCTCGGTGTCGATCAGGTCGATGTCTACGGTCAATGGGGCGGTGGCCTGGTTGCATTGGACCTTGCGCGAACTCATGCGGGCCGGGTCCAGAGTCTGGCAATCCGCGGGCTGCAATACCTGGCTGAAGGCGAGCCACAGTCGTTGCTTGCCCGCTATGCACCGGCCATCGTGCCGGTGTGGCACGGTGGGCACCTGATGGAAACCTGGCATCTGGTCCGGGACCAGTCCCTGTATTGGCCCTGGTTTCGTCGCAGTGGCGACAGCATTATCCGGGCCGATCCGCAGATAGATGCCAAATCGGTGCACACTCGCGTCGTGGCCATGCTGAAGGCCGGCCCGAATTGGCGCCACGCATGCCGCAGCTTTTTCCAATATCCCGTGCGGGCGCAGCTAAACGCACTTAGAGCCCCGACCTTATTGTGCGCTGCTGCATGGGACCCAAATCGGCCACACACGCAGGCGGCCGCTAGCGCAGTCAGCGCCTGCCAGTATCGCGATCTTCCCGACGACCAAGCGGACTGGGCGACCACTCTGCTCGAGTTCTTTGGTCGCTGATTCAGAAACGGACAAACTGACCATTTCCGGTTGAGATTTCTTGCCAGCAGGTTGGAATAGCGTACAGTCGCCCAGCGCGTAAGTGCGGGTACTGGAATGTTGCCTGAAGATGAGGTTCGGCACGTCGCCGGTCGCGTTGCCGGCCACAGCCGGTGGGCGGAACATTGATGTGATGAAAACTCCTTAGAAGGATAACAACGATGACAAAGCCACACGACGACAACGAGCAGTCTCACGTGGACCGAAGGGAATTCATGGCCGCCGCAGCGGGCATGGCCGCTGCGGTTCTTGCGGCTCACGAGACAAACGCCGCCGGGCACGCCAGTACGCCGGCTAATTTCGCGCCGGAGGACAGAGTCGCCAGGCCGGTCAGTGCGGGTTCGAGGATACTTATTACTGGTGCGAACCGGGGGCTAGGGTTTGAATTCGCTCGCCAGTACGCCGAGCTCGATACCCGAATAATTGCGACCTGCCGTACTCCCGATAAAGCCACTGCGCTGCAGGAACTTGCGGCAGACAACCCCGGAATAGTTATCGAAAAGCTGGACGTTACCGATCTCGAGAATATAGACGAACTGGCAACAAAATACGCGGGCGAGCCGATCGATGTGCTGCTGAACAACGCGGGAATAGGCGGCGGCGCTGAAAATCAGATTTTCGGTAAATTAAATTATCCGGTCTTCTTCGAAGTCATGTCGGTGAATGTCGTGGGCCCGATCAAGATGTGTGAGGCATTTCGCAAGAACGTCGAGGCCAGCAATCTTAAGAAGATGATTACGGTCTCGAGTAGCCAGGGATCCATCGCGGAGGTCATGATGCCGATGCTCTATTGGTACCGGAGCAGCAAGGCCGCGGTGAACATGCAGATGGTGAATCTCGCATTGCAGATGCGCCGTAGGAAAGTCATCGTCGGTTTGGTTACACCAGGCGCGACCGCAACCGACTTCATTCCGGAGCCTTTCAGAAGCAGAATTCCGAGTATCCGGCAGCCAGAGGTTGCCGCCGCCGATATGATGCGCAACATCGACCGATTCACGCTGGAGAACAGCGGTAGCTATTTCAATTACGACGATACGGTGCTGCCTTGGTAGGCAGATATTAAAAAGTCAAACGCTGGAGAATCTGGAAATGATTTCAAAATTGCCTCGCAAGGGTATTGACCGAATACGCTGGCTACTGGTTGTATCGGTCAGCGGCCTCCTACTGGCTATGCTGCTGCCTGCTGTCGCCCAAGAGGCGTCGGAGGACTTGCCCTATATACCGACCGTACTGATTACCGGCGCAAACCGGGGCCTAGGGCTGGAATTCACCCGTCAGTACGTCGATCGCGGCTGGCGAGTCATAGCTACGGCGCGCCGTCCCGATGCAGCGGATGATCTGAATGCACTGGCCGAGAAGCACCCGGGCCTCGTCATAATTGAACAACTCGATGTGCAGGATTTCGACGTGATCGACGCGCTGTCAGAGAAGTATGCAGATACGCCAATCGATATTCTGCTCAACAATGCCGGCATCAATGGAGGCGCGCGGAATCAGATGTTTCGGAAGCTGCAGTACGAGGCATTCGATGAAGTGTTGCTTACCAACACCATTGCGCCGCTGAAGATGTCGGAGGCGTTCTACGAAAACGTGCTGGCCAGCCAGCAGAAAAAGATCGTGACGGTTTCGAGCAGCGAGGGCTCAATCGGCGGCGCGACTCAGCCGCGATTGTATTTCTACCGCAGCAGCAAAGCGGCCGTGAATATGCTCATGGTGAATTTGGCGCTGCAGCTCAAGCGAAAAGGCATCAGCGTCGGTATGGTCAATCCCGGTCCTACCGATACGGATTTCATGGCAGGTTTGCCGAAGAGCATGCTGAGATCGCCAACCGACGCGGTCGCGGACATGATCCGAAACATAGACGGGTTGAATCTCGAAACTTCGGGTACGTTTTGGCAGTACGACGGAACGATTATTCCGTGGTAGCAAGCGCTGATTGATCAGGTGCTGGCGCGTTGCCACGCGCGGGCGGCCGAAGGGCGTCCACGCTTAACTGCCCTGCGCCGTCCCTGGCTACGGGCAGATCGGCGCCGGCTTGCTCTGACATCCCTGTCTCGCCAGCCGGCGACGACGCTCGGACGCCCTCGGTTCCCCGCGGCGGGACAGCCCGGAGGGGCCGTAAGCGTCGTCGGGAGCGAGGCGGGCATGGACGCCCGGCGAGTGGACGCCGATTCGCGCGGTGCCAGGGATGGCGTAGCGAGATTAAGCGGGCGGCCCCGCCGGGGGGTCGTGCTGCGGTTGAGAGAGGAACGGGTCCCGGCTGCCGGAGCGGCAGGCAACGCGCCTGCGGCTGCGTTCAATCAGGTTCCGGGGCGTTTGTGATTAGCCCGGGAATTGGGCGATACCGGCCAGTGCCCGTTCAACACCTGTTTCAGCGCGCGCGACGATGTCACCGGATTTGAGATCAAGCTTAGCTACCGTGCCGGTGCGAAAGTTACCGATCAGCGCGTAGTCGTTGTCGATGCCCTGGCCTAGCGCAGCCCAACCGGGACCCCCGGGCGAATATTCGCGCGTTGCGTTGCCCTCGGCGTCCAGCGTTACCACATCAAAGCCCTTGCGGAAATGTCCGCGGATCGTCATCAGCGTTTCGTTTGGCAGGTAACTGATTGCCATTGCCATCATGCCGGACTCCTTCGAATAGGTGATCAAATCCGGTAGCTGCTTGTCGTTTTCAAGATCGTAGCGAAAAACTCGAGGCCCCAGTTCTGACAGGTAGATTAGAGTCTTGCCATCGGGCGAAAGCGCAGAGCCTGTAACGCCGAGAAAGCCGGGCATGCCGCCATCGGTTTCGGTCGCATATTCCTGAACGATGTCGCCGTCGACCGTGCATCGGAAAACATGTCCGTCGCCAAAACGCTCCTCTCCTGGCAGGAACGGCAGTTTGGTGCCGAGAGGACGGTCCGGCGGAAGTTTGATCTCAGCGCCGACCAGGTGTTCTCCCAGTAGAACGGTGCCATCCGGTGCAAAGGTGACGTTGGAGAACGAGCGTTTCGGG